>CAYLUV010000080.1:0-10008 GCA_964386955.1 uncultured Lachnospiraceae bacterium | reverse complement strand
GAAGATTATGGGAAGCTGATAGCGGCGAAGGAGGATCTGGAAACCCTTCTTGAGATGGGGTATGAGGAGAATGATCCGGAGCTGATACCAGAGATAGAAGAAGCCTTTGAAACCTTTGAGAAGGATTACGAGGAGCTTCGCATCCATACTCTTTTATCCGGAGAATATGACAGCGAGAATGCTATTTTGACCCTTCATGCGGGAGCCGGTGGAACGGAATCCTGTGACTGGGCAGGTATGCTGTATCGTATGTATTCCAGATGGGCAGAGAAGAAAGGCTATACTACCGAAGTTCTCGACTATCTGGATGGGGATGAAGCGGGAATCAAGTCCATTACGGTATCTATTAAGGGAGAAAACGCCTACGGATATTTAAAATCCGAAAAAGGGGTACACCGTCTGGTGCGTATCTCTCCATTTAATGCCGCCGGAAAGAGACAGACTTCCTTCGCCTCCTGCGATGTTATGCCGGATATCGAGGAGGATATCAATGTTGAGATTGCCGATGAAGATATAAAGATTGATACTTACCGCGCCAGCGGTGCCGGCGGACAGCATGTCAATAAGACGGATTCTGCCATTCGTATCACCCATCTTCCAACGGGGATTGTAGTACAGTGCCAAAATGAGCGTTCTCAGCACAAAAATAAAGACAGAGCGATGAAGATGTTAAAAGCAAAACTTTTCCTGTTAAAACAGCAGGAAAATCTGGAAAAGATTTCAGATTTGCGAGGAGAAGTAAAGGAGATTGGTTGGGGAAACCAGATCAGATCTTATGTTATGCAGCCTTACACGCTAGTTAAAGATCACAGAACAAATGCAGAGGTAGGCAATGTCCAGAGTGTTATGGATGGCAACATTGAGCCATTTATCAATGCCTATCTGAAATACATTGTACAGTAAGGAGAGAGAAACATGATTAACATTGCAGTTTTAGGTTACGGAACCATCGGTTCCGGCGTGGTAGAAGTCGTAGAGAAAAATCAGGCAGTCTTACAGAAAAAGACGAAACATTCTGTGGAAGTGAAATATGTCCTTGACAGACGAGAATTTCCAGGAACCACAGTAGAACACAAGGTTGTAACAGATTTTGCCATTATTGAGAATGACCCGGATGTTCAGGTGGTTGTGGAGACTATGGGCGGTATTGAGCCAGCTTGTTCCTTTGCCAAGAGAGCATTACAGGCGGGAAAAGCCTATGTCACATCCAACAAAGAACTGGTGGCAAAGCATGGCGCTGAGTTAATTGCGCTGGCAAAAGCCAACAATACCAATTTTCTGTTTGAAGCCAGTGTAGGGGGAGGTATCCCAATTATCCGTCCGATTGTGGAGTGTATGACAGCGGATGATATTTTGGAGATTTCCGGAATTTTAAATGGTACCACCAACTATATTCTTACCCAGATGACAGAGGAAGGATGGGAATTTTCTGACGCCCTCGCCGATGCGCAGGCAAAGGGATATGCAGAACTTCATCCGGAAGCTGACATAGAGGGACACGATGCCCGCCGTAAAATTGCAATATTAGCTTCTCTTGCTGTGGGGCAGCAGATAGATTTTGAAGATGTATATACAGAAGGAATTACAAAAGTAACAGACAAAGATATTTCTTATGCAAAAGCCTTAGGTTGTAAGATTAAACTCCTTGGCACTTATAAAAAAGTGGAAAATAATCATTTTGCCATGGTGGTACCAAAACTGGTACCATATAGTCAGCCATTATCCAGTGTTTCCGGTGTGTTTAACTCCATTTTTGTAACTGGAAATATGTTGGGAGATGCTATGTTCTACGGAGCAGGAGCAGGAAAGTTACCAACAGCCAGTGCCGTTGTGGGAGATGTGGTGGAAGCCATCAATCGCCTCAATCAGAATATCGGTATTATCTGGAAACAGGAAAAGCTGGAACTTACCAGCACAGAGAATTTTGAGCAAAGAGTATTTGTGAGAATGAAAGATACCGTAGACAAAGCCAAGGTGGCAAAAGTGTTTGGTGAGGTGCAGGAAGTACAGGCAGAGGGCGTTTCTAATGAGTACGCCTTTGTGACAGGCATCATGAAAGAAAAAGAATTAAGGGAAAAAGCAGCACAGTTTACAGAAATGCTTGGTTATCTTCGCATGGCATAGGAAAGGGATGACGGAATTATGAAGTATGTGATAGTATTAGGAGATGGTATGGCAGATTATGGTATCGAAAGTTTGGGCGGGAAAACGCCCCTTGCCTATGCCGAGACGCCAGCTATGGATCAGATGGCAAAGACCGCAGAGATTGGGCTTGCCAGAATGGTACCGAAAGGGATGAAACCGGGAAGTGATACGGCAAACCTTGGCGTAATCGGCTACAATCCTAAGATATATTACAGTGGACGTTCCCCTTTGGAAGCATTGAGTATTGGCGTGGAGATGAAAGAGACAGACATTGCCATACGCTGCAACCTTGTAACCTTGACAGAGGAAGAGGAAAACTACGAAGATAAGAAGATTATCGATCACAGCTCCAGTGAGATATCCACAGAGGATGCGGCTGTCTTATTGGATGCGGTGAAAAAAGAGTTGGAGACAGAGGAATACAAATTCTATGTGGGAACCAGTTATCGCCATCTGTTTGTGTGGGATAAGGGAAAAGTAGAAGAGTTTACACCACCTCACGATATTCCAGGAAGGATAATTGGAGAATATCTGCCGGAGGATTCCATGTTTCGGGAGATTATGAGAAAAAGCTATGATATTCTTTCCAAACACCCTCTGAATCTGGAACGAAAAAAGAAGGGACTTCATCCAGCCAATTCCTGCTGGTTCTGGGGTGCGGGAACGAAGCCAGCCTTAACTTCCTTTGCAGAAAAGACAGGGAAAAAAGGCGTGATGATTTCCGCCGTAGACCTTTTAAAGGGAATTGCTGTGGGAGCAGGTATGACCAACATTATTGTGGAAGGTGCTAATGGAGGCCTTCATACCAATTATGAGGGAAAAGCTATGGCTGCGGTTCATGCACTTTGTGAGGATGGATATGATTTTGCTTATATCCATGTGGAAGCGCCAGATGAAATGGGACATCAGGGAAGTGTAGAGCGAAAGGTGCAGTCCATAGAATATCTGGATCAGCGTGTGATAGGAATCGTAAAGGATGAGATGGAAAAGAGAGGGGAAGATGTCCGCATCTTAGTACTCCCAGACCATCCAACCCCGATTGTCACTCGAACACATTCAGGAGAACCAGTGCCATATATGTTATATGACAGCACAAAGGCATTTTCCGGTGTGGGACAGTACAATGAGGAGAAGGCAGCAGAAAGTGGCATTTTCTTTGAGGAAGGTTACACGTTGATTGATCATCTTCTGGAAATAGAATAAGTTAGAACACAAGAAATGGGGCGCAGAAGAGTTATTTTCATGGGCCCCTTTTTGAAGCGAAATCGAGGCAACTTCCAAGCAGTGGAAGAAGAGAAAAATTTTGAAATAAAAATGGGATCAGGCAGGAGGAAACGATGAAAAGACAGGATTACTTGAGCTGGGACGAATATTTTATGGGGATTGCTATCCTTTCTTCTCAGAGAAGTAAAGACAATAATACACAGGTGGGAGCTTGTATTGTAGATAATGAGAATAAGATTTTGTCTGTGGGTTACAATGGAATGCCCATTGGATGTGATGACGATGCGATGCCTTGGGAGCGAGAGGGGGACTTTTTAGATACGAAATATCCTTATGTCTGTCACGCGGAGTTAAATGCAATCCTGAATTATAACGGTGGCTCCTTAAAAGGGGCGAAGGTTTATGTCACGCTGTTTCCATGTAATGAATGTACCAAGGCCATCATTCAGTCTGGGATTAAGGAAGTCATTTATCTCTCCGATAAATATGCGGAGACAGATTCCACCAGAGCAGCAAAAAGAATGTTTGATCTAACAAAAGTAAAATATAAACCATATAAAATGAGTGGAAAGAATATCACTCTTTCCCTGTAGCTAGAAGAAAGGCACAAAATAGAATGGACATCATTGGAGTATTAAGTAGAGAGTTAAATGTAAGAAAGGAACAGGTAGAGGCAGCAGTTAAGCTGATGGATGAAGGAAATACTATTCCATTTATTGCCAGATACCGAAAAGAGGTAACCGGTTCCTTAAATGATGAAGTGCTTCGAAATCTGCAGGAACGTCTCACCTATCTTCGCAATTTGGAAGATAGAAAGGAACAAATTTTAAATTCCATCCGGGAACAGGAAAAACTTACACCGGAGCTGGAAAAACAGATTCGAAGTGTAGAGACTTTAGTGGCGGTGGAGGACTTATACCGTCCCTATAAGCCGAAAAGAAGAACCAGAGCAACCATTGCAAAGGAAAAGGGCTTGGAACCTTTGGCAGCGCTGATTCGCCTGCAGATGACAGATCGGGAACTGGAAAAGGATGCGGCGGCATTTGTATCAGAAGAAAAGGAAGTATTTACGCCGGAACAGGCTATATCTATGGCTATGGATATTTTAGCGGAGGAGATTTCTGAGGAGGCAGAATACCGTACTTATATCCGTAACCTTACCTTCAAAAAAGGAAAAATTACCACATCCGTGAAGGAAAAAGAAAAGGATGAAAAGTCTGTATACGAGATGTATTATGAATTTTCAGAGGAAATTAAGAAACTTCCAGGACATCGAATTCTTGCCATCAATCGCGGCGAGAAGGAAAAGGTACTGTCAGTAAAGATGGAGGCACCGGAGGAGGAAATCATCGGTTGGATGATGAAACAGGTAATCGTAAGAAAAAATCCATATACCGCCCCTGTCTTGGAAGATACCATAAAGGACAGTTACAAACGTTTGATTGCTGGTGCTATTGAGAGAGAAATCCGCAGTGAACTTACGGAGAAAGCCCAGGAAGAAGCCATCAAGGTCTTTGGAAAGAACTTGACACAGCTTTTGATGCAACCACCGATTGTGGGACAGACAGTTCTCGGATGGGATCCTGCATTTCGTACTGGATGTAAACTTGCGGTGGTGGATGCCACAGGAAAAGTGCTGGATACCGTGGTAATTTTCCCAACGGCACCGCAGAATAAGGTGAAAGAAGCTAAGACGGTTTTAAAGAAAATGATTGATCGATACCATATCACCTTGATTTCTCTAGGAAATGGAACAGCCAGCAGAGAATCTGAGATGGTGATTGTGGAATTGTTAAAGGAAATTGATGCGAAAGTATCCTATGTTATTGTAAATGAGGCGGGAGCATCCGTATATTCTGCCAGCAAATTGGCAACAGAGGAATTTCCAAATTTTGATGTAGGACAGAGGAGTGCGGTATCTATCGCGAGACGTCTGCAAGATCCATTGGCAGAGTTGGTAAAGATCGACCCGAAATCCATTGGAGTTGGACAATATCAGCATGATATGAACGAAAAACGTTTGACCGAGGCGTTGGATGGTGTGGTAGAAGACTGTGTAAACCGCGTTGGTGTGGATCTCAATACGGCATCCGTTTCTCTTTTGGTACACATTTCCGGTATTAACAAGACTATTGCGAAAAATATTGTGGCTTACAGAGAGGAAAATGGAACCTTCAAAACGAGAAAGGAACTCTTAAAAGTAGCCAAATTGGGACCGAAGGCCTTTGAACAGTGTGCAGGATTTATGCGTATTTCTGGTGGTAAGGAGCCTTTGGACGGTACTGGCATTCATCCGGAAAGCTACAAGGCGGTGGAAGAGCTCTTCCAGCTTCTTGGCATCACCAAAGAGGAATATTTCAAAAATCCGACGGCAGTGAAACTTCCGGTGAAAAATAAAAAAGAGATTGCCAAGGTGGCAGCAGTTCTCGGTATCGGAGAGATTACCTTGGAAGATATTATGAAGGAACTATTAAAGCCAGGCCGCGATCCTCGTGAGGACATGCCAAAACCAATTCTTCGCACAGACGTATTGGAGATGAAGGATTTAAAAGAGGGCATGGTATTGAAGGGAACCGTAAGAAATGTCATCGATTTTGGTGCATTTGTAGATATTGGAGTGCATCAGGATGGTCTGGTGCATATTTCCAAGATTACAAACAAGAAATTTATCAAACATCCATTGGAGGTAGTAAGCGTGGGGGACATCGTGGAAGTGACGGTGTTAAGCGTGGATCTTCAAAAAAAACGAATTCAGCTTTCTATGATATAATGAATGTGAGAGAATTGGAGCAGGCATAGCTCGATCAGAGTATGCGATATATCGTGATATAAGATAAGAAACATGTAGAAGGAGTAAACAATATGGAAAAAAGATATGAATTAGACATAAAGATTACCACAAAAGATCTGTTTTCCTTTATGATTCATCATTCCAACACTAGTTTTTCTGGCATTTTTGGCCTTATTTTAAGTGTAGGCGCACTTATCCTGCTCTTTACAGGATATGCCCAGGGAAATGATATGGGAAATCTGGTGCTGTTGTTTTTGGGACTTTGTTTCACTGTGATCAATCCCTTGACGATGTATAAAAAGGCTATGGATCAGGTGAAAAATAATCCGATGTATCGGGATGAACTTCACTATGTATTAGATGAAACAGGAGTATCCCTGGTAAAAGAAAATAAGACAGAGTCCATTGAGTGGAATCGAATCTTAAAATTTAAAAAGACAAAGAGAGTATTTGCCCTTTATACCACAGGAGTACATGCCGTGATCCTGCCAACAGAAGGATTTGAAGGACAAAGAGAAGAAGTAGAAACATTTATTAAATCAAAAGTAAAAGGAAAAAAATAAAATGATTTATGATAGCTATAGTCCGGAAGAAACAGGGCGTATTGGAGAAGAACTAGCAAAAACGGCCCATCCGGGGCAGGTTTTTTGCCTCTATGGAGATCTTGGGGTAGGAAAAACAATATTTACCCAGGGGTTTGCCAGAGGACTTAATATTACAGAGCCCATCAGCAGTCCAACCTTTACGATTATTCAGACTTATGAAAGCGGCAAGATGCCGTTTTATCATTTTGATGTGTACCGTATTGGTGATCCGGAGGAGATGGATGAGATTGGTCTGGATGAATATATTTATGGAGAGGGTGTTTGCCTGATTGAATGGGCCAATTTGATTCGGGAACTCCTTCCTTCTAAGGTGACAGCCATCCGGATTGAAAAGGATTTGGAGAAGGGCTTTGATTATCGACGGGTTACAGTTGAGGAGGAAGAAGCTTAAGATGAAGATATTAGTATTAGAAAGTTCTGGTTTGGTGGCTTCCGTTGCATGGATGGAAGACAACAAATTGGTAAGTGAATTCACTACAAATTATAAAAAAACACACTCTCAGACCTTGCTTCCCATGGTGGATGAGATGGTAAAAATGGTAGGTGTAGATTTAAAGGAATTGGATGCTATTGCGATTTCCAAAGGACCAGGTTCCTTTACGGGACTTCGTATCGGAAGTGCTACGGCCAAGGGGCTTTCCCAGGCACTGTCTATTCCTGTGGTATCTGTCTCTTCTTTGGAAGGGCTTGCGGCAAACCTTTACGGGGTAGAGGGGCTGATTTGTCCGATGATGGATGCGAGAAGAGCGCAGGTATATACGGGACTTTATGGTTACGAGGGAGAAAGATTAGTTCCTAAGATGGCGGACAGTGCTATTGCAGTTACGGAACTGGTAGAAAAGATAAATGAAATAGGGGAACCAGTAATCTTTTTAGGAGATGGCGTTCCTGTATACGAAACTATTTTAAAGGGAAATCTCACGGTACCTTATCGATTTGCACCATCCCATTTAAACCGTCAAAGAGCAGGGGCTGTGGGAAGTATTGCAGCACAGTATTATATAGAAGGAAAAGTGGAAGCGTCCAAAGACCATAAGCCAGAGTATTTAAGAAAATCTCAGGCGGAGCGAGAACTTTTGGAGAAGCAAAATGCAGAGAAAAATAACCATTAGACCTATGACAAGAGAGGACATCCAAAAAGTGTATCAGGTGGAACTTGCCTGTTTTTCTACTCCGTGGAGTCTGGAAAGTTTTGAAGATGTTTTCTCTTATAAAGGAAATTATTATCTTGTGGCAGAAGAAGGAGAGGAAATTCTTGGATTTATTGGTCTGATTGCTGTGTTAGGGGAAGCGGATATTACCAATGTGGCGGTACATCCTTCTTACCGAAGACAAGGGATAGGAGATGCCCTTGTATCAGCGATGCTTACTCTTGCTAAGGAGCAAGAGATAGGGAAGATTATGTTGGAAGTCCGTGTTTCCAATGTAGGAGCCATTCATTTATATGAAAAATATGGATTTTCCTATTTATGTACAAGAGAAAAATATTATCAGAAACCCACAGAAGATGCAAATATTATGTGTTGGCAGCAATGACGGATATTTCCACTATATTTTTGGGTTACAGTCCAGTATGATGTTGGGGTGTTCCAGTAGAGAATAGGACCTGTATTAAGGGAGGAAATAGAATGGAAAAGCATTGCAATATGTGTGGAAAGAAAATAAAAGAATCCGGTCTGGACCGGGAAGATACGATTGTAATAGAAAAGAAGTGGGGGTATTTTTCAAAAAAAGACGGGGAGATACACAAGATCAGGCTCTGCGAGGATTGCTACGATCGGTGGATTACCTCTTTGAAGATACCGCCGGAAAGAAAAGAAAACACAGAACTTCTCTTTTAAAGGGAAGTTCAGAAATAGAAGTGAGGAAAGAACATGCTTGATGTTTGTTTATTGGGAACGGGAGGCATGATGCCATTACCATATCGAAAATTGACAGCGCTGATGACCAGATATAACGGCAGCAGTCTGCTGATTGATTGTGGTGAGGGAACACAGGTGGCAATCAAGGAAAGAGGATGGAGTTTTAAGCCAATCGATGTGATTTGTTTTACTCATTATCATGCAGATCATATCAGTGGATTGCCGGGGCTGTTATTGACTCTTGGCAATGGTGACCGAACCGAACCTCTTACCATGATTGGACCACGAGGATTAGAAAAGGTTGTCAATTCCCTCCGGGTAATAGCGCCGGAATTGCCTTTTGAAATTAAATTTATAGAACTTACGGAGCGCGAAGAAACCATAGAAATCAACGGCTATCGTATTGACGCATTCCGTGTAAATCACAATGTTATCTGCTATGGTTACTCCATATCCATTGACCGCGCTGGCAAATTTGATGTGGAGAAGGCAAGAGCGAATAATGTAGATGTGAAATACTGGAGTATGTTGCAAAAAGGGGAAACGGTAACGTTGCCTGATCGCACACTGACCAGTGATATGGTGCTGGGAAAAGCGAGAAAAGGAATTCATCTTACTTACTGTACGGATACTAGACCAACAGAGGATATTGTGAAGTACGCTAAAGATTCTGATCTTTTTATCTGTGAAGGTATGTATGGAGAGAAGGATAAGGAAAAGAAAGCACGGGAATACAAGCATATGACATTTTATGAAGCGGCTAAATTGGCGAAGGAAGCAGCGGTAAAAGAACTGTGGCTGACCCATTACAGCCCATCTTTGGTGCGCCCAGAAGAATATATGGGAGATGTCAGAAAGATTTTCCCGAAAGCCATTGCGGCAAAAGACGGAAGAAGCTGTGAATTAGTGTTTGAAGAAGAATAGAAATAGTAGATTGGAGTAGAATATGGAATTAGAGAAAAAACAGAATGTAACGATTCTTGCCATAGAATCCTCCTGCGATGAGACAGCGGCTGCAGTTGTAAGAAATGGAAGAGAGGTTCTTTCTAATGTGATTTCCTCTCAGATTGAATTACACAAGCTGTTTGGAGGAGTTGTACCAGAAATTGCGTCCAGAAAGCATATTGAGAAGATCAACCAGGTCATTGATGAGGCTTTGGAAACAGCGCAGGTTACTTTTGATGATATTGATGCCATTGCAGTTACCTACGGTCCAGGACTGGTGGGCGCTCTTTTAGTGGGAGTTGCTCAGGCGAAAGCCCTCGCCTTTGCCCTGAACAAACCATTGGTGGGTGTGCACCATATTGAGGGGCATATCAGTGCCAACTATATAGAAAACAAAGATCTGGAGCCACCATTTTTATGTTTGGTAGCTTCCGGA
>CAYLUV010000079.1:0-10194 GCA_964386955.1 uncultured Lachnospiraceae bacterium | reverse complement strand
CAGTCTACCGTAGGTTTTGTGTTTGCCATACAGATTACAGAGGTAAAACCGCCCTTTGCGGCTGCCAGAGAGCCGGTATGAATATCTTCTTTATATAAGAAGCCAGGATCGCGGAAATGAATATGGGTATCAATGAGACCCGGGGCAATGGTAAGCCCGGCAATATCCATCACCTCTTCCTGTTCATAAGGGGAGAGGGTACCAATCTCTGTAATCATGCCCTCTTCCACACGAAGATCGGCATTGCCTTCCCAGTTTGTTGCTGGATTTATCAAATAACCGTTTTTAATAAGCATAGTATGTCTCCTTTGTATGAGATAAATGAAAACTGTTGTTCCAACCATTTTACCATCTAACGAGTTTCTTGTAAATTACACAAAAAACTGCATTTTTTTAAGAAATTTTTAAGATTCACCCTTGACAAAGGTAAAAAACGGTATTAGACTATCTGTAGTTAGAAAGAACTAACATATGTTAGCGCTAATAATGTGATAGGAGAAAGAATATGAACTTACTGGATGGCAATACAGGAGAAGAATATATTATTAAAAGGATTCAGACAGAGGATGAAGAACTTAATGCATTTTTATTCTCGCTGGGCTGTTATAGTGGGGAACCGATCACAATGGTAAGACGCATGAAAGGTGGATGCGTGGTATCCATTAAAGATGGGCGGTATACCATCGATAATGATTTGGCAGAAGCTATAATGGTCTAATAAGAGCATAAATAAAACTAAGAAGCAGGGAAGCGCTTCTTAATTTTATGTTATATAGTTAGTGGACACTAACGAAAATTAGAAATATATAATTAATGTTTGTTTCATGAAAGGTAGGAGGAAAGGTTATGAGAATAGCTTTAACAGGTAATCCGAACAGTGGAAAGACGACTATGTACAATGCACTGACCGGAAGAAATGAAAAAGTGGGTAACTGGGCTGGTGTTACCGTAGAAAAGAAAGAAAGTTTAATTAAAAAGGCTTACTATAGAGGCGGTGAGGAGCTGATTGCAGTAGACCTTCCAGGTGCATATTCTATGTCACCATTTACTTCTGAGGAAAGTATCACAAGTGGCTATGTAAAAAATGAAAATCCAGATGCTATCATCAACATCGTGGATGCCACAAACTTGAGCAGAAGTTTGTTCTTCACCACACAGTTATTAGAACTGGGGGTTCCAGTGGTAGTAGCACTGAATAAGAGCGATATCAATGAGAAAAAACATACTGAAATTGATGCAGATAAATTATCTAAAAAATTAGGATGTCCTGTTATCAAGACTGTTTCTACATCCGCAGGTCACGAAGGACTGCAGGAGGTAGTGGAGACAGCAGCTTCTCTTTACGGTCATGGTCAGAAAGCACCATACAACATGGGTGAAGTTGACCTGACAAGTAAGGAAGCGGTAGAACAGGCAGACAGAAAGCGTTTCGAATTCGTAAACAAGATTGTTGCAGAGGTAGAAAAGAGAGAGGTTCTCACAAAGGACACAAACAAGCAGGATAAGATCGATGAGATTCTGACAAATAAGTGGATCGGTATTCCAATCTTTGCTGTCGTGATGTTCCTTGTATTTGATATTTCTCAGTCCACTTTTGGTCCATTTGTAGCAGACGCTTTAACTGGTTGGATTGAGACATTCCAAGGATGGGTAGCAGAAATGGTATCTGGTGCATCTCCATTTGTGCAGGCGTTATTAGTTGACGGCATTATCGGTGGTGTAGGTGCCGTAGTTGGTTTCCTTCCACTGGTAATGGTAATGTATTTCCTTATCGCTTTACTGGAAGATTGTGGTTACATGGCTCGTGTAAGTGTGGTTATGGACCCAATTTTCAAACGCGTTGGTTTATCTGGTAAATCCGTTATCCCTATGGTTATCGGTACTGGTTGTGCGATTCCTGGTGTTATGGCATGTAGAACTATCCGTAATGAGAGAGAAAGAAGAGCTACCGCAATGCTTACACCATTTATGCCTTGTGGTGCAAAACTTCCTGTTATTGCCCTCTTTGCAGGTGCATTTTTCCCAGAAACTTCTTGGATTGGTACTTTAATGTACTTTGCAGGTATCTTACTGATTTTCTTAGGTGCATTATTGATTAACAAAATTACAGGTTACAAATATCGTAAATCATTCTTTATCATGGAACTTCCAGAATACAAGATTCCAAGTTTAAAGAGGGCATTTATGTCTATGCTTTCCCGTGGTAAGGCTTATATTGTAAAAGCAGGTACTATTATTTTAGTATGTAATACAGTGGTACAGATCATGCAGTCCTTCAACTGGCAGTTACAGTTAGTAGAAGAAGGTATGGAAGCAACCTCTATCCTTGCGTCTATCGCATCTCCAATCGCTGTTCTCTTAGTTCCTATCTGCGGTATCGCAGCATGGCAGCTGGCAGCAGCAGCGGTAACTGGATTTATTGCAAAAGAAAACGTAGTAGGTACTTTGGCTGTTTGCTACGCTATCACAAACTTTATCGACACAGAAGAATTTGCTTTAGTTGGTGGCGCAAACGAAGTAGCATTAGCTATGGGTCTTACAAAGGTAGCAGCTCTTGCATACTTAATGTTTAACTTATTCACACCTCCATGTTTCGCAGCATTAGGTGCCATGAACTCTGAAATCAACGATAGAAAGTGGTTCTGGGGCGGTGTTGCATTACAGTTTGGTACTGGTTATGTAGTAGCATTCCTTGTATACCAGATTGGTACTCTTGTAACAACAGGTACTTTAGGTGCCGGATTTGTTCCTGGATTCATTGCAGTTGCAGTGATGGTTGGTATCGTGGTATACTTGACAAAGAAAAATAACAACAACATGGTAAATGAATACAAACGAGGCAACTAATTGTCCTTATTAGAAATCAGGTGTAGAATATGGCAGACATTATTGTAATTGGAATTATTATTTTACTTGTGGGAGCAGCGCTTCTTTACATAAGAAAAGAAAAGAAAAAAGGTGTGACGTGCATTGGTTGTTCTGCGGCTGGAACTTGTGGGAAAGTAAAGAAAAACGGTTCTGGTTGTGGATGCCATAACAATTAGATAGGATAAAATATTCCCGGAATGGCGAATGCTGTTCCGGGATTCTTTTGTATAAAACTCCAATTGACGCACCGATATGTGGGTGATAAAATAGCGGAGACATGATGACTAGTGAATGACACAAACAAGAAAAGAAGTGGAAAATTATGACAAATATCAATAAAATATGTGATTTCTTTCAGAAAGGAATCAGCAATAAGCAGACCTTGGGAGTGGAACTGGAACATTTTATCTGTGATGAAAATTATAAAAATATTTCCTATGTAGATCTCTTGGAATGCATGAAGAAGGCAGAGTACATCAGTCAGGGACGTTTGATCTATGACCAGGGCGTTGTCATTGGCATGGAGTGTGAAAAATACGGACTCAGTCTGGAACCAGCGGGACAGTTGGAAATCAGCATTTTTCCAACGGAGGACTTGGAGGAGATTGATGCCCTGTACTGTGGTTTTCGACGAGATTGGGAGGAGATATTAAAGGATACGGGATATCGCCTGTTGGAAGGTGGTCTTCATCCGCTGGTGGAAAGCGGAGAGAAAGATCCGGAAGAATTTCCCCTCATTCCAAAGAAAAGATATGAATATATGGATGCCTATTTCCAAAATACAGGGGAACATGGCAGATATATGATGCGGGCAACTGCTTCTACACAGATTTCTGTGGATTACTCTTCCGAGGCAGATGCCATGAGAAAACTTCGGATTTTGACAAAAGTTGCGCCGATTTTTAGTCTTTGGATGGAAAATCACAGTGGACTTGGGGTTGCTTCTGATTTTCATCCCCACCTTTTACGCACACAGATTTGGAACGATGTAGATTCTGATCGTTGTGGCTACCTGGAGGGCTCACTGGGGGAAGACTATTCCTTTGAGGCCTGTGCCAGAGCACTTTATGAAAAACCCATGATCTTTTTAAAGGATCAGGGGGAAGAAGTGAATGTGGGGGCACTGTCTGCCAAGGACCTTTGTAAGGAACGCTCCTTTACCTTTGTGGAACACATGTTGTCCATGTTTTTCCCACATATTCGTATGAAAAAATATTTGGAGATTCGAGTGGCTGATAGTGTTTCTAAGGAGCGAATGCTTGGCTATGGGGCGCTCTTAAAGGGCTTACTGTACAGTGAGAAGAACTTGGCTAGATTAGAGCAGCAGTTGGAAAAGGTAACATCCATTTCTCAGGTGCAAGAGGCAGAAAAAGCCATGATGGAAGAGGGCTATTACGCGAAAGTGTATGGAAGAACTGCAGTGGAGTGGATGTTTGCTCTTTATGAGATGGCAAAAGAGGAACTGTCTGTCAAAGATCAGCACTATCTGAAGGGAATCCTTACCCTTCCAGTACTGGAATATGAATATAGAAAGGACATTGAAGCCAATCGAACCGAGCATGAGGAAAGTGCCTGGGCAGAAAAACAATATATTCTAAATTCTACTGCCAAATATCACAGCCGTGTGCCACGTACCATGTACGTTCCAAAGATGTTTATGAAGGACGACATCAGAAGGTTTGACAAGCTAACACAGGAACTTTTTAGTATCTTTGATAAGGTAATAGCAGAATACAAGAAAAATCCAGAATATCGCCGTTTATTCGGTTTTGATGAAAAAACAGAAGAACTGATTTTGAAGGAGGAGGGCTATACTTGCAATGTGCCTATGGCCCGCATTGATTTCTTCTATAATGAGGAGACAAAGGAGATTACCTTCTGCGAATTTAACACGGACGGCACCAGTGCCATGAATGAGGACAGAGAGTTAAACCATGGAGTGAAACTGACGAAAGCACATCAGGATTTTACAAAAAAGCACGAGACCTATTCCTTTGAATTGTTTGACACCTGGGTGGATGAATTTTTATCCATCTACGGAGAATATGCAAAGAAATATGGAAAAGATTCTGTGCCAAATGTGGTGATTACCGATTTCTTAGACCATGGAACGGTGACAGAATTTGAGATATTCCAGAAACGATTTATGACCAAAGGAGTTCCTTGCGAGATTTGTGATATTGCGGACTTTGTCTGGGATGGTACTTTTCTTTTTACGCCATCTGGCATGAGGGTGGACGCCATCTACAGAAGAGCCGTTACCTCTGATATCCTGCAGGAATTTGATAAAGTTCCAGCCTTTATTCAGGCGGTGAAAGCCAATGCAGTCTGTCTGGTAGGAGAATTTCGCACCCAGATTGTGCATAACAAGATTCTTTATAAGGTGCTTCATTTGCCGGAGACAAAGGCAATCCTTACAGAGAGAGAAAATCGCTTTGTAAGAGCCCATGTGCCTTACACCGTATCTTTGACAAAGGAAATTTTGGAGAAGAATCCAAAATTGAAAAAAGAAATTTATGAGAAGAAAGATCACTGGATTATTAAACCGGAGGATTCCTACGGTTCTTTAGGGGTTCATGCAGGAGTGGAAGGAAATCAGAAATCTTGGGAAGGATTTTTGGCAGAGGCCATGGATCAGGGATACATTTTACAGAGATTTTGTACCCCATATCGACTGCCAAACGTGGATCTTTTAAATGAGAAACCAGAGGAACGTCAGTGGTGTACCACCAGCAATTTGACCGGTATTTTTATGTATCATGGCAAAATGAAAGGTGTGTATTCTCGGTGCTCCTTCAGTCAGATGATCTCTACCCAATACAATGAGATGACAGTGGCTTCTATGGTGGTGGAACCTTAGAGGCCTTGAGGAGGAAAGAAAAAGATGAATTTAATTTTACAGATATTCCTGTTGGTGGCAGGATTTTATATGTTGGTGAAGGGGGCGGATTGGTTTGTAGATGGTGCCTCCGGAATCGCCGAGAAATTTGGGATTCCCCAGTTGGTGATTGGTCTTACTATAGTAGCTATGGGAACCAGCCTTCCAGAAGCGGCCGTTAGTATTGCAGCGGCATTAAAGGGAAGTGCAGATATCACTATCGGCAACATTTTGGGAAGTAATATTTTGAATGTATTGATTATACTGGGTCTGACTTCCCTTGTAACCAGAGTTTCTGTGCAGGAGTCTACCGTAAAGATTGAGATTCCATTTATGATTGCGATTACAGCTATTTTGCTGGTGCTTGGAGTGACGGGAAATCAGATTACTCTCTGGGAAGGAGTTATTTTATGGATCCTGTTTCTACTCTATCTGACATATCTTTTAAAAATGGCAAAACAAAATCCACAGCCAGAAGAGGAAAAGCCGGAGGAGAATCTCCCTATTTGGCGGCTTTTGGTGGGCGTGATTGTAGGAATCTGTCTCATTGTACTGGGCAGTGATGTCAGTGTCGATGCGGCTACTGTATTGGCTCGTATGATGGGAATGAGCGAGCGTCTCATTGGCCTTACCATTGTGGCGCTGGGCACCTCTTTACCGGAACTGGTTACCTCTGTGTCTGCAGCTAGAAAAGGAAAGGCAGATATTGCCATTGGAAATATTGTGGGAAGCAATATCTTCAACGTTTTATTTGTGGTGGGAACCACAGCACTAATTACACCAGTGGTCTATGCTTCCAATTTTGTGGTGGATACCGCCATCGCCATCGGGGCAGGAGCGCTTTTGTTATTCTTTGTATGGAAGAATAAAGAGCTTGGAAAAGTTTCTGGCGGCGTGTTTTTATTGGGTTATATCTTATATGCAATTTTTGTTCTCATCTAAGGGAAAATCGAAAGTGAAAAATAGAATAATAGAAAAGAATTAAAAAATAAGAAAAGATACTCTTGCGAGGGGGTACCAAGAAGTTAGACCCAAAATCTAACGATTGGAGATTGGTACACTCACTCTAAGAGTATCTTTTTTAATAAACAGATTGAATCAAGGAATTATTTTGCGGTGTTTCGTCCGCCGGTATGTCTTTTGATTGCTTCAAAGCTCTCTGTGCTGATAACATGTTCCATGCGACAGGCATCTTCTGCAGCCGTTTTAGGGTCGACTCCCAACTGCACCAGCCAGCTACTTAAAAGTTCATGTCGTTCGTAGATCATCTCAGCAATGCAGCGCCCGGATTCGGTCAAGGTAATGTATCCTTCCTTGGAAACGATGATATGTTCCTTTTCACGCAGATTTTTCATGGCTACGCTGACGCTGGATTTCTTAAAGCCAAGTTCTGTGGCAACATCTACAGAACGTACCACGGGAAGCTTGGTGCTTAGCATCAAAATCGTTTCTAAATAATTCTCCGCGGATTCATTTATATGCATATGATTCACCTCAATCTTATTTTTCTGTATAAATGCTCTGCCCATTATATCATGCCTCGCAAAATGTGGCAAATTATTTCTGGGAAAAATTCTTGCATCTCATGGAAAAAAGTCAGCAGTATCTATACAAAATAGACAAAAAACACCGGGAATGCACTAGTACAAAAGCACGAAAAAACTTTTCTAACTTATAAAAATGTCCAAAATATGGTAAGATTATATTGTAAGTTTTATAGGATTTGGTTTGGTCATGAAGGAGTGCATGGAGATGTATCAGAAAGACGACAAAATAATTTATGGAAATGTTGGAGTATGCAAAGTAATTGATATTTCTGAACTGGATTTTATGAATGACGACAAACTGTATTATACTTTGCAACCTTACTATGATGAAAACAGGGTGATTTATGCGCCGGTGGATGGACATAAACACAAGATTCGTCCAATCATTTCCAAGGAAGAGGCAGAGGAATTTATTGAGAAACTGCCACATATTGCGCCGGGGGAATATTCCAATGAGAAGGAACGGAAAGAGGCCTATCATGAAGTGATTCTTTCTGCGAATATTGAAAAATGGGCGTCCATGATTCATTATATTCATAAGAAAGAAGAGGAACGGGCAGCGAAGGGGCAGAAGATTTCAACCCACTATCTGGAGGAGATGAAAGGGGTGGAGAAGCTGATGCTGGGAGAACTGGCAGCGGCATTGATGATTCCTTTTCCGCAGATGAAAGAGTATATTAAGACAAAGCTGGCATAGAGGAAGGTGTTTTCTCTATGAGGGCATAAAAAAGCGATTTCTCGCTGACAAAATTCTGTATGGTAACAGTGTCAGTGAGAAATCGCTTTTTGTTTTTTTACGCTTCTGTGTCTTGGTGTAGTTTGATGGTCACATAGCCTCGCTTGGAGGAAGAATCGGAATCCTGAAGAAGTTCATCAAGGTCCTCCACATCCTCAAAATCATCCATGATATCATCCATAGGATCGAAATCTTCTGGAGAAATCTCGGAGTGGAAAAGATGCTTAATCTTATCGATCCATTTACTGATGGATTCTTTATAGACAGGATTTTCTTCTATCTTATCCCTCAATAAGTAGAGTGTACCGCAAATACTGGCAACAGCAATGCCTACTCCGACCAATGTCTCAATAAATCCTTTTTTCTTCATTATTTATCATCCCCCTTAGGTTTATTATTTTGTTTTGACCTGGATGGTTTTACTATAACTGCTTGGACGTCCATCGCGATAAGCCAAAACCTTGATATAGTATGTTTTCTTCTTTTTCAGCTTTTTAATGGTATAGCTGCATTTCTTTGTGGAAGGTTTAGTGGCGCGCTTAAACTTGCCGCTTTTCTTTGTACTGTAGTATACCCGATAACTGGTGGCTTTTTTCACCTTTGTCCATTTTACGGTAATACTATTTTTGGATTTCTTGATGGATCTTAAATTGGCTGGGGCTTTGATGTTTGGAAGCGCTTCATCTACGGAAGTGTATGCTCCCTTCACAGAACCGTTGACAGCCTTCAGTTTATAGTAATATTTGATGCCGTTTTTTACATCATCATCAACATAAGTATACAACCCTTCTGCGGACAATGTCAATTTACTTGCCTTTACAGAGTCGATTTTTTTATAGTCAGATTTTTTCTTTTTGGAGCGGTAAATCTCATAGCTGTAGGCATTGGCTGCGGGACTCCATTCTATCGTCACCTCGTCATAGCTGGTTCCGGTGGCTTTGAAAATCTCCGGTGTAGCTGGAGTCTTACCGGTTGCCGTAGTGATATCAAAGGTGAGTGTTGCCTGCTGAGATAAAAATGTATCCTTGTAGGTTACCGTTACGCTCTGTGTTCCGGTTTTATCTGGATCGTAGCCTGTGCTCATGGACTGTACTAATGGCAAATAGCTAATACATTCCTTTCCCTCTGGAGAAATTAGGGTAAGTCGCAGAATAATATCCATATCGCCTAATTTATATCCGGCGGTATAACAGTCTTTTAGCGGTGTGGCAAGTTCCATTTTTTTAATAGAATATTTACCTAAAAGGAGAATGGCCCAAGGGTTTTGTTTCTCACTGGTGGTCTTTGTCTTTTCATCGTAGTAAGAAACAGTACCGGAGGTCCGTCCAATTCCCAAAATAGAGATGTTATTGTAGTTTAGAACGGACGAGTGAGCAGAACGGCAATCTTTATAGATGGTATCAATGTCAATGCCCTCTGTTCCGTAAAATCCGAAACCATCATACAGAGATGAGTCCTGATGGATGATATGCTGATCCGTGTAGATGGTTGACCAGTGATCTCCAGTGGGACGATACTTTGTATAGGAAGATTCCAGCTCTTTGGCACGTATCTGGGCGGCGAGGAGCATTTCCTCTGTCGTTGAAATTGGTGTAAGGCCCTTTTTGAGTCGTGCATTATTATAAGTAATAAGAAATGCCATGGCATCTTTAAATTGCTGACTTTCAAAAAGAGCTTTCTCCTGGGAATCAGTAATCGCCACTGTTTTGTTGGCAGAGGTGGTGTCTGTCCGGGAGGTAGTGTCAGCGGCCACTGGAAGAAAGCTGCAAATGCTAAGGCTCAATACCAAGGCCAGTGAAAGAACTCGCTTTTTAAACATGATTGTATTTCCTTTCTGTTGTTTCTGCCTTAATGGGCAGGGTGTGAAAAAGATACCCAGCCGGAGATGATGCAATTCCATTGATAAATAGGGTATCCTTATTGTAAAACAGGTCAATTATAACATAAAATATGAAAAATATGAAGAAAATTTTACAAAAAAATGTCATAATTGTTATAGCGTACAATTGGAGACGGGGAAATGCCAGGTTTTACACAAGATATGAAGAAATAGAGCTAGAGAATCTCTGGGAGAAGGCATTGACACGAAGAATTAGGTGGTGCTAGAATGGGGGCAACGGAGGAAAACCAATGAGTAAATATGAATTTATCAGTCAACTGGATGA
>CAYLUV010000078.1:0-10243 GCA_964386955.1 uncultured Lachnospiraceae bacterium | reverse complement strand
GGGTACTGCGAAAAACAGAATCTCCTTCCAGCCATGTAGTCACTTTTTTGATACCCGTAAGACTCATTTTCCCGGGATCTAATTCCTGAAATAAATTTTGTTCTAACTTTAAAATAAGCATTTGTATTTCTCCTGCATTTCATTCATTTCTAAGGTCAAGTATATACGATTTACCCCATTTATGCTATACTTTTGAAAAATGTTATTCCATTTATCATTGAAAAATAATAGGAGAATCCTTATGACTACAGATGAAAAATATATGAAAGAAGCCATTAAACAGGCAAAAAAAGCAGAGAAAGTGGGAGACGTACCTATCGGCTGCGTCATCGTCCATGAGGACAAGATCATTGCCAGAGGATACAACAAGCGAAATGCCAAAAAGACCACCCTCGCCCACGCAGAACTTCTGGCTATGGCAAAGGCCAGCAAATATATCGGCGACTGGCGTTTGGAGGACTGTACCATGTATGTCACTCTAGAACCTTGCCAGATGTGTGCCGGTGCCATTGTACAGGCTCGCATTCCAAAGGTAGTGATTGGCACTATGAATCCTAAGGCTGGATGCGCCGGATCTGTCCTTAACCTTTTAAAAATTGAACAATTCAACCATCAGGTGGATGTGGTCTATGATGTTTTGAAGGAAGAATGCTCCCAGATGCTCTCCCAATTTTTTAAGAATCTGCGGGATCAGAAAAAATTGATGAAACAAAAGAGTGCTGCTAAGGCTGAAATCCATTAGTCAAAAGAATCACTAAGAAATCCAGGGAAATCCCGAAAAAACAGCAATTACACAACAAAATAACAAAAAAGATTGGGAACTCGTACAATTAAGTTCCCTTTTTTTGATAAATTTTAGACAAATTGGCGATTTTTATCCGTTTTTTCACTTGTTTTTTCTAAATTGTACACAAAAAAGAGCTTGCTTATGGATATTTCCTCGTATAAAATTATGGTATGGTAATTTATGGTTTTATCGTGGGATAAGACAAAACAACTGAATATGAAAGGAATGAAAATTATGAAGGATCTCGTAATTCTTGCGCCTATTATAGGCGTAGTCGCCCTGTTATTTGCAGTGTATCTGACCAAAAAGGTAAATGCACAGGACGAAGGAACAGACCGCATGAAGGAAATCGCTGCATTCATCCACGAAGGCGCACAGGCATTTTTGATGGCAGAATACAAGATTTTGATTGTCTTCGTTGCCGTATTGCTGGTATTGATCGGTTTTGGAATCAACTGGCCAACTGCCATCGCATTCCTCATTGGAGCACTGTTCTCCACCACAGCCGGTTACTGTGGTATGAACGTAGCTACCAAAGCCAATGTCAGAACAGCGGCAGCGGCAAAGGATTCTGGCATGAACAGAGCTTTATCCGTTGCCTTCTCCGGTGGTGCCGTTATGGGTATGTGCGTTGTTGGTCTCGGACTTCTTGGATGCGGCATTGTCTACATGGTATCCGGTAACGCAGGTGTTCTTTCTGGATTCTCCTTAGGAGCTTCCTCCATCGCTCTTTTTGCTCGTGTTGGCGGTGGTATCTACACAAAAGCAGCGGACGTTGGTGCTGACTTAGTAGGTAAAGTAGAAACTGGTATTCCAGAGGATGACCCTCGTAACCCTGCTACTATCGCAGACAACGTAGGTGATAACGTAGGTGACGTTGCTGGTATGGGAGCTGACCTGTTCGAATCTTATGTTGGCTCTATTGTATCTGCCATTACTTTGGGGGCTGTATACTTCTCCACAGAAGGTGCTGTATTCCCATTAATCCTTGCGGCAGTAGGTATCGTTGCTTCTATCCTTGGTACTTTCTTTGTTAAGGGAGACGACGATTCTGATCCACACAGAGCATTAAAGACTGGTACTTATGTATCCAGTGCTATTGTGGTAATTGCGACTTTAGTTTTAAGTAAGGTAGTCTTTGGCGATTTCAAAGCAGCCATCGCCATTATCTTTGGTCTGATCGTTGGTATTTTGATCGGTATCATTACTGAGATTTACACATCCGGTGATTATCGTTTCGTTAAGAAGATTGCACAGCAGTCCGAAACTGGTTCTGCTACTACTGTAATCAGTGGTCTCGCTGTTGGTATGCATTCCACTGCAATACCTATTTTACTGATCTCTGTTGGTATTATCGGCGCTTATATGGCAGACGGCCTTTACGGTATCGCTCTTGCAGCAGTTGGTATGCTCTCCACAACAGGTATCACGGTAGCCGTTGACGCATACGGTCCTATCGCTGACAATGCTGGTGGTATTGCTGAGATGTCTGGCCTTCCAAGAGGTGTTCGTAAGATTACAGACAAATTAGACGCTGTTGGTAACACAACCGCTGCTATGGGTAAAGGTTTCGCCATCGGTTCTGCAGCCCTTACTGCTCTTGCTCTTTTCGTATCTTACGCAGAGGCAGTTAAATTATTTGATACTGGTATCAATATTCTTGACTATAAAGTTATCGTTGGTCTTTTCATCGGCGGTATGCTTCCATTCTTCTTCTCCGCTCTTACTATGGATTCCGTATCCAAAGCGGCTTATAAGATGATCGAAGAAGTACGTAGACAGTTCCGTACCATCCCTGGTATCTTAGAGGGAACTGGAAAACCGGATTATACATCCTGTGTTGCGATTTCTACTCAGGCAGCTTTACATGAAATGTTAGTTCCTGGTGTTTTAGCAGTAATCGCACCTCTTGCCATCGGTGTTACCCTCGGTACAGCAGCCCTTGGCGGACTCTTAGCCGGTGCTTTAGTAACTGGTGTATTAATGGCATTATTCATGTCCAATGCCGGCGGTGCATGGGACAATGCAAAGAAATATATTGAAGACGGCAATCATGGCGGCAAAGGAAGTGACGCCCATCGCGCAGCTGTTGTTGGTGATACCGTAGGTGACCCATTCAAGGATACTTCCGGACCTTCCATCAACATCCTCATCAAATTGATGACTGTTGTTGCTTTAGTATTTGCACCATTATTCCTTATGATCAACGGAGGAATGGGCCTGCTTTAATAAAAGGGGGAATTACTAACATGAAACCATTTGATAGTGAATTCGACGTCATCGTCGAGAAAGCCAAAACATTGAAAAAACCTATCAGCGTTGTTATCGCTGGTGCTGACTCTGAAAATATTCTTCAGGCCGCATTTGAGGCGGAAGCAGACGGTTTTTGTATTCCTGTTCTCGTAGGTAGTCAGGAAAAAATCCTTGCAATGTTAGACAAATTTGGATTAAGAGAACGGAAATACCAGATTTGCTCCGTTGCAGAAGATGAAAATGTAGTACAGCATGCCATCGATGTCATCCAGATTGGTCTCGGTGATGTACTGATGAGAGGTAACACATCCACTCGTGATTTCTTGATGCCTATCATCAACAAAGGAAACAAGTTATTAAAGAACGAAATTCTCACAGAGGTTGCCATCATCAAAGTACCAGAATATGATAAACTCTTATGTTTATCTGACGTATCTGTACTGATCCATCCATCTGTAGAACAGAGAAAATTAGTAATCAAAAATATGGTTGAAATTCTTCACGGACTTGGCCACTCAAATCCAAAAGTTGCTGTTCTTTCCTTAGTGGAAAAACCAAGTTTCCACATGAGAGATACCGTAGAAGCACAGTCCATCGTTCGTGCTCATGAAAGCGAACCAATCGCAGACTGCGAAATCGTTGGACCTATCCCTTGGGACTTAATCGTAAGTAAAGAAGCCGCTCGCTTGAAAAACTACGATTGCCCATACTGTGGTGAATTTGATGCAGTATGTGTACCAGACGTTATGGCTGGAAACACACTGATGAAAGCCCTTCAGATGTCCGCACACTTTAATAGCTGTGGTGTCATCGCTGGTGCTAAGATTCCAATCGCCATCACATCCCGAAGCAGCTCTGTAGAACAGACTTATCTTTCTATCGCTACTTGTGCTGCACTTCAGGCTGGCAAACAGAAATAGGATTCCTAAAGCGGAACTTTTTTAAAAAATCCCATCCATGGTTGAGACTGTGGATGGGATTTTTTTGTCAAATTTCATTCTACCCCACCTCTCTCCCGCATATATTAAATCAAAAAGGGGAAGTTTCTATGTCTGAATATCGCCGTATTGTTTCATACCTATATAGATATAGCCATGGAAAAAAGGGAGAAAATGCCGGGTATGTGCGAGTAGAAAATCGAGAAGATGGTCTGCGCATTCAGTTTCATATACAAGAGTTAAGAACCATCAATAAAAGTTCCGTAAATATGTACTTTTACATCCACGAAGAACAGCAAACGCGGGCATTTTTTGTGGATGAATGTATACTTTCTCCGGGAAATTGTGAATACAAAAATACTATCTCACCCAAATCAGAGCTACCTGATCTAAGCAAAATCCATGGTGTTATTTTTATGAAGGAAAACACACTGATTTATGGAAGTTGTTGGGATGATCAGGAAATCATCGAAGAGCAAATCCTTCTTAATGACACCGTACAAGAGATAGAAGAAGCTCAGACACTTCAAGATAATGGTGCAGGGGAAATTGACACAGATACAGCTATAGAAACAGTTCCAGATACAACTACAGAAGCAGTCGCTGAGATAATTTTGGAGTCCAGCGAAGTGAAAACTCCAGAAATCATATTGCTAGAAGATCACGATAAAATCGATTTCGGCGACTCTTCTTCCAGCATCGAAGCTGTCAAAATATCATTGTCAGATCTGAATACCCTAAAAAATAAGAGCGGCAACAGTTATTCCAAAAATCCCTTTCTGTTGCAGGGCTATGAGCATTATGGTTATCTTTTATTTGGCAGGATTCTGTTTCCTGGCAAAGAACCCTTCTGGATTCTCGGAGTTCCAGGTACCTACCATAACCGTGAAAAATATCTTGCAAATATGTATGGCTTTACGGATTACATACCAGAAAAAATCCGCCAGTTTCAAACTGGCGGACGAGGATATTGGATAACTATTTTATAATAAGTTTTGGGCAGGTTTTAGCTTTGAAGCAGATCAGACAACTTCGCAAACTCTTCTAGGGTGAGTTTTTCTCCACGCACTGTTTCTGGAAGTCCCATCTCTTTCAAAGCTGTTACCACCTGTTCCTTGGAAAGGTTCAGCTCCGGCATATTGTGAAGAGCATTCTGCAATGTTTTTCTTCTCTGGTTGAAAGCAGCACGAACCAGACGGAACATATGCTGTTCATCCTTTACCGTTACAGGCTTTTCTTTGTGACGAGTAAGGCGAATCACTGCGGAACCTACATTTGGTCTTGGAATAAAGCAATTTTGTGGTACATTTGCCACAATGTAAGGCTCTGCATAGTACTGCACTGCCAGAGAAAGAGCACCGTAATCTTTTGTTCCCGGTCCTACCTGCATTCTCTGTGCCACCTCTTTTTGTACCATAACAGTGATATTGTCGATTGGTACATTACTTTCAAAAAGACCCATAATAATCGGTGTTGTGATGTAATAAGGCAGATTTGCCACCACCTTAATCGGTTTTCCTGCATTTTTTTCTTCCACAAGAGCTGGAATATCTACTTTTAAAATATCCTCATTTAAAATGGTGATATTATCGTATTCAGCCAGCACATCTCCCAGGATTGGAATGAGGTTTTTATCGATTTCCACCGCAATTACCTGTCCTGCTGCCTCTGCCAAACGGCTGGTAAGAGTACCGATTCCCGGACCAATCTCCAATACGCAGTCCTCTTTTCCAATGTCTGCCGCATCTATAATCTTATCCAGCACTCTTCCGTCAATCAGGAAGTTCTGGCCAAATTTTTTCTGAAATGCGAAATCATATTTTTGAATAATCTCAATAGTTTTTTGTGTTATATTTTGCTCCATATACGCTCCTTTCTTATTTTTTCCTATATATGATACATATTTTTTGCATTTTCCATGGTAATGTTTAATACTTCCTCATAAGAGATATTTTTTATTCTTGCAATCTCCTCCGCCACATATGGCAGGTACAGAGAGGAATTTCTTTTTCCGCGGTAAGGCACCGGAGCAAGATATGGACAATCCGTCTCCAGCAAAATGCGATCCATCGGAATATATTCCACTACCTCTTTTAATTTTTTGCCATTCTTAAAGGTGACAACACCCCCAATGCCAATGTGAAATCCCATGTCTAAAAAGTCTCTTGCCATCTCTTTCCCATAGGAGAAGCAATGAATCACACCGCCATTTTCCCCGGCATGAAGGGCAGATAAAATATCTTTCGTATCTTTTGCCGCCTCTCTACTGTGAATGACGATAGGAAGATGGCCTTCCTTTGCCATGGCAATCTGCGCTTCCAGGGCTCGTTTTTGAATGTCCCGATCTGGCTCTGGCCAGTAGTAATCAAGACCAATCTCACCTACCGCCACAATTTTGTCCTTTGTCATCCACTGACGAAGTTCCTGCAGGGTACTGTCGTTGATCTCCTCCGCATCGCTTGGATGAACGCCCACCGCGCCGTACAGAAAAGGATATTGTTCACACATAGCAACAGTTCGTCTGGAAGAAGCCATGTTTGCGCCTATATTTACCACAAAGTCAATGCCTGCTTCCCCCATCTGATGAAATAATTCTTCTCTATCACTGTCAAATGCCTCATCATCATAATGGGCATGGGTATCAAATATCATGTTCCTTCCTCATTTCTTAAAGAATGCCCCCTGCTTTGAAAACAGGAGGCCATTTTTTATAGGTTCACTTTGCCAAAATAGTGGAATTTAGGAACCACTGCCATCTTGGCGTTCAAACGTTTTCCCGTGTCTTTTCTAATAATCTTGAGATTTGCCAGAAGGGATTCTCCCTTGTCAATCTTTCCTTCTCGCTCTACCTCACTTCCCTCGGAATCCGCATACTGAATCTGAATAAAGGTACTGATGCAATCTGCATCCTCCAGTTTTCCGCCGCCAATGGAAATAATAATTGGAATATTCAAGTCTTCTCCCAAATCTGCCAAATCTTCCAGCAATGTTGGTTCATCCTGAATCATCCAGAAAATATCATCCACGATAATAACAGGTTTCTTGTTTTGACTCTTTTCGAAGGATTCTGCCAGACGCATCACCATGGCTACAATATTTTCTGCATCCATCTGCTTTTGCTCCATCAGATACAAATGCTCTCCAATCTTATCCTCATAATAGGAAAATTCATCAGAAAACTTCTCCATATCTGCCTTGGACTGACAGCTCATAATAGCTGCATCACTTTGAGCCGCCTCTTTATCCTTGTCTCGAAGTTCATAGGTCAAACGGGAAATACTCTTAATCATCATATTGTACCGAGACGTATCGGACAGCAGATAGAGCACGTCTTTCTCCTTTGATGCCATATAATCTGCCATCTGAAGAGTAAAGCTGTCTGCGCCAATGGTTTCTTCTGCCTGTACCATATAAAGTCCCGCTTCCAATCCCTCAGAGAGAAGGTGGTCTACTGGTTCAATTCCAGTACGGATATATCTCTGATCTGCAGAAGAACTTAAAAATTCCTCAAAATCTCCAAAGATACTCTTTACGTTCTTGAAAGATGCAAATAAATCATCCTCGTCAAAACTTGCCTTCTTTGGTGCTGACTTTTTCACAGATTTTGTTTCTGTCTTAGCAGGCTGTTTTGCAGGTTTCGCCTCTGCTTTTTCTGCCGGTTTTGCCTTTGGCGCTTTTTTCGCTTCCTTCGGTGCTTTTTCCGGCGCTTTTGCTTCCGGTTCATCCTTCGCTGCCTCTTTTGCTTTCTCGTCACTGCCCCATGCTTCCTCAATGATGGCATCCAAATCTTCTTCTGGTTCCTCTGGGGTTTCTTCTGCCTTCTTGGAGAGGGCTTCAATCACCATGGTGGTGAGATTCGTCATATCAATATCAGCAGGCTTTGTTCCCCCAACGATCAGTTCCTGGTACTTCTCCATCACTAACTTGTTGAGATCTTCCTCGGAAATATTCAGCTTCTCTGTGGCATCTCCACCAAGTACAGCTGCCATGCCTTCCTGAATGCTGCTGACTGCTTTCTGTGCTGTCTCCTGAGCTTTCTTTGTCTTTGCCGCCGCACGTTCCTGAATCAATTTGGCTGCATCTAGCTTTGTCTGGGCACTTTTGGCTTCCTTCGCCTGTTTTGCCTCCTCTTTCGCCTTCGCACGTTTTGCTGCACGGGCTTCCGCTGCTTTTCGCTCTTCCTCGCTCATGCCCGCCATCTCTCTGGCACGCTTTGCTGCTTCCTCTTTCGCCTTCTGCTCTGCCAAATATCTCTCTTCCCGTTCCTTGGCTGCTTTTTCTTTCGCCGCTTTGGCTTCCGCCTCTGCCTGCTCCCATTCTTTCTTTCTGCGCTCTTCCTGTTCCCTTGCGATTCTTGCCTTCTTTTCTTCGTCTGTCTCCATGTTAGCACAGGAATTCTCCATATCCGGAGGCGCTTCCCCTCGTTCCGCCGCTCTCTTGATCTCCATCTCACGAATGGCCGCTGCCTTCTTCGCCCGTTCCTCCTCTGCTACGATGCGAGGATCTTTTTCTCCACGAGCCATGGCTTCCTTGGCCATTCTTTCTTCCAACTCTGCACGGATTTCTGCCTGTTGTGCTGCTCTTTGCTGGGCAGATTTCTGTGCTTCATAGGCCAACTGACTGGCTGATGTCATCGGTGCATCTTTATCTCGGATCTTTGTAGCTGCCTTTGGAATGCCCTTATATACCTTATTGGTTACCGGTCTTCTCTGTCCTGGCTTTGGTGTAGGAGGTTTAATTCCTTTTCGTTTCATCTCGTCCGCCTCTTTGATGGCGTCCGCTGCCAGCTCTGCTGCAGATTTTGGTCTTGCCGGTGCTACTGGCTTTGCCGGTTCTTCCTTAATCTCTTTTGTCTCTGTTTTTCCCATCATATTTTGGAAATTATCGAAAATCATCTTGTCCAGTGCAATATTTTCATTGCCCTCTGTGATACGCTTATCCGGCTCCATCTTTCGAATAATCTGTTCTGAAGGATGAAGTGCTGCCGGAGGTACGTCAGAGGTATCGGTACCAAAAAGTTTCGGTGCCATACGAAGCACTGTTCTCCAAGTCTCCGTTACCGTCTCCTGTTCAATCTCTGTCCCCTGCTGCTGCATCATCTTCAGTGCCATATTTACAACATCGGAGCGGCTCATCGCTGCTTCCGGTGGAATTCCACTTCTTTGCTGTTCCCTAACCACGTCTAGCAAGGCATTAATAATTTCTTCCATGGTAGTTCTGCCTCCCGTTTCTTTTCTAACGACGCTTTTACCTGCGCCCATTTATAGTCTATTTTATCATAGAAATGGCCGTAAGTCTATTTTTTCAGCGCTTTCCCGAGGCAAAATACAACAAAAAAATGCAAGAACGGAACGGTTACATTCCAATTCTTGCATCTTTCATTTGTTTTATAAAAATCTTAGCAGATCTCAGCGCCTGCTGGCATTTCTTTTTCTGGAACCATCAAGGAAAGTTCTCCATCTAATCCCTCTGCACAAAGAAGCATACCTTCAGAAAGTACACCGGCAAGTTTTGCAGGTTTTAAGTTTACTAATACCATAACCTTCTTGCCTACCATCTCTTCTGGTGTATAGTGCGCTTTGATACCGGATACGATCTGTTTTACTTCACTTCCCACTTTCACCTGAGAACAAAGAAGTTTTTTGGATTTCTTTACTGCTTCACAGGCGATAATTTCACCAACCTGGAACTGCATCTTTCCAAATTCCTCAAATGTAATCTCTTCTTTTGCTTCGATATCGATCACTGGTGCTTCCTCAACTGGAGCTTCTTCCACTACTGGTGGGTGAAGTTCTGCTACTTTCTCTAACACTTCTTTTACATCCAATCTTGCAAAAAGAATCTCTGGTTTTTCTGTTACCTTTGTGCCGGAAACATAGAGACCAAATTCATCCATCTGTTCCATAGTTCTCTTCTCACCATGTAACTGAGCAAGAATCTTTTCTGCTGTCTCAGGCATAAATGGTTCTAAGAGAGCCGCACCGTAGCAAATGCTTTCTACTAAGTTGTAGAGTACGGTTGCCAGTCTGTCCTGTTTTGTCTCATCTTTTGCCAATGCCCAAGGCATAGTCTCGTCGATATATTTGTTGCAGCGTTTGAACAGATTAAATACCTCTGTCATGGCATCTGCCACGCGAAGTTTATCCATCTTCTCAATGACTTTTGCCTTTGTAGCAAGAACAGTTGCCTTTAAGTCAGCATCCACTTCTTCTGCAGCGCCCTTATCTGCTACCACACCACCAAAATATTTGTTGGACATGGAAAT
>CAYLUV010000077.1:0-10632 GCA_964386955.1 uncultured Lachnospiraceae bacterium | reverse complement strand
GATTTTGATTTAACATCAATCCAAGAGGATAATACACTTCCCCTATAATTTACAAAGAATTAGTTTATCAATCCTGTAAATCACTTTTATTTTTCATACAGTTTCAATATCAAAATTAAACAATAATAATTATGACTCTTTACTATTTTTAAGAATCTCTGCAGTTAATCCCTTCCTATTTGTTTTAAAGTGGAAATAAGGTCGCTCAGTAATAACTATGATGTCTGCAGGATATTCATGCTCATCTAACACAGACAAGATAGATTTTTCAATTTCTTCAAGTACTTTTCCTTCATCCAACATAACAAATAAATATGGAACAAAATAGCCATCATGCTTTTGATCTGGCACAAGACAAAAGAAACCATCTTTAACTCCATCAACTTCAACTACTTTACTTTCCATGCGCATCAAATATAATTCGCCGCCTCCATAACGAGGTGAATGTCCTCTTCCTAAAATATGAACAATACCTTCTTCTGTAATATAAGCTATATCACCCGTATGAAGCCATTCTCTACCATCTGGATGTGTAACTAAAGTTCTTTCATTTAATTCATCTGCCATGTATCCTCTATAATGTAACATTTTTGACGGACCATCCATGCACAACTCACCAATTTCACCATAGCCTTTTTCTTCCAGGGTCTCAGAATCAAAAACAGACATAACAACCGCAGGCATTGGCATTCCCACACATCCATCCACCAACGGAAACATCGGATTAGGTAATGTGAAATTAGAACATCCTTCACTCTGTCCATATCCTGCACTAAGCGGTGCCATACAACCATGCTTATGGAAAAAGGCTTCCACCTCTCGACTTTTCCGTTCGTTCATCGCTTCTGCACCTGTACCAATTGCTTTTAAGTGGGACATATCATAATCTTCAGGAATTCGATCGCTGTGCATCAAAATATCACATATCTGTGGGATAAGCGCCCAATAATTTGGTTTTTGCTCCATAAATGCAATGTCCAAGTTATCAATTGGACAAAATGGATCTAACACAAGAATTGTCCCTGTCGACAATGGAAATATCCCCATAGACACAGTTACCGCAATTAAAGCTGGCGTTAAAAGTGGTAACCACCAACGCTCTTGCACTGGCGTTTCTGGAATAAAGATAGACATTTGAAAAGCTGTAGCAACCATATTAGCTGAAGAGTGTATCACCAACTTTGAAATACCTGTAGAGCCACTTGTGTACGCTCCAAAAACACTTCTTTCCGGGTCACTTGGTGCTAAATATTCTCCAGTATACTCTCGTCCCAAATTCATAAATTCTTCCCATGTTAAATTTCCATCAACACGATTTTCTTCTGCTTTATATCTAGACTTTAGCTCACTAAGAGCATATGCAGGAATATCGCTGGCATAATCATATGGTGATACTTTTACCATCTTCGTTAACTGTGTTGTTGATCTATATAATTCTTCATCATCATTTGAAAGATAATCATGAACAAACGCTATTTTTGACTTCGTTTTACGTATAGCAAAACAAAGCTCTTCTGGTTCATCATCTCGACAAATTACTGTTGCGCCAATTTTTTCAGCCGCTAAAAGCAATATAAAATGTGCTGGTACGGCCTGAAGCAGAACAGGTATAGAATCATCTTTATTAATCCCTATGGCCTTTAATGCTCTAGCTGCAATGTCAACTTCATTCCATAATTGCCCCCATGTAAAAGTGCTTCCGTAATATTCAATAGCAATTTTTGAAGTATCTGGATTTTTCATTTTTAAAAAATCAGCTATTGTAAGCTTAGGCACATCTATATTTCGTAATTCTTCAGGATAAAAATTAAGCCAAGGCTTGTCTACACTCGCCTTTCCTACTCGATTTTCTAAATTGTTCATAATATTTCTCCTCTCTGTATATCAAAACTTTATCCTTTGATCTTAGAAATAATCCCCATAATTACTTCTTATCAATTTTCAAGCTTGTCGAGTATAACATATTATTATGACATAATACAACAAATTTCATCTTTTTTCTAAATGATTCATTTTTTTCACGAATAGATATGCAATTCTCGCTACTTGACGGCTAAACGTAACAGAAGTTATTTCATTACAACGTACTGCAGGTGGATCATATCACTGACCCACCTGCATAATCTTTTCCTTTTTGAGAGGTTTTGAATATTTACTTATTAAAAATATCGCTTATTTCTTTGTTACTATAACATTCACAACGAATCTACATTTGCCACATTTTACAGTAATCTTTGTTTTACCTGCTTTAAGGGCTTTAATTGTACCCTTGCTGCTTACGGAAGCAACACCTTTTTTAGAAGATGTGTAAGTAACCTTCTGCACACATGTAAATGGTTTCACAGTAGGTTTCAGAGTGAGCTTCTTACCCTTCTTCAATGACACTTTAGATTTCAGTCCAGTGATTTTTGTAGACGCAACTGCCTTCTTCTGTACCTTAACGATTACTCTCTTCTTTAATCCACTCTTTAAGGTAATAGTAAGAGTTGCTTTTCCCGCCTTCTTGCCTGCTGTGATTACACCTTTCTTTGTTACATTAAAAATCTTCTTATTGCTGGATTTATACTGTTTTACAGCGTCACCCTTGGCAAGTCCTGTTACCTTAAATTTGTTTGTTTTCTGTTTTGTCTTTAATGTAATCGTAGATGCTGTTACCTTGATGGTAGCTTTCGCCTTTGCACCATCTCGTGTTTCTACATAATGACATACACTACATACACGCTGATGTTTCTCTGCTGTAGAAATAGTAGCATTTTTTACTTTTGTCCATACACCAAACGTATGAACATGATTTTCTTCCGCTTCCATCAATTCCTTAATTCTTGCTTCTGCTGCTTCTAACTTAGCTAACATTTCTGCTGGGAACAATTTTTTCTGGACGTCTGTCAAATTCTCATATGCTTTTCTTACTCGTTTTACCAATCCCGCATCATCTTTTATTAACTTGTCAAGACTTGGGATAGAGTTAACCCCTTCTATTACAGAATCAACCTGTTCTTGGTCGTAGTTTACATTTTTTTCCATCATATAATTGTCTGTGTAATAAAAAATGATTTCATCGCCATTGTTTACACGCTGTTTAGAAATTCCAACCTCTATTTGCTTTCCATTAATATTACACAACCATCCAGCATTTTCGCCATTATCACGTTCCGCTAATCGCACCCCATCATATTCAACGCTAGAAACATACTCACTGCCATAGACATCATTGTAGTTACTATTGATTTTCAATCCTTCAGTATTATTTTCAACTTCTTTCAACAAATCATAGACCGTTGCATTAGTATCTAATCTATAAGTTTTATTAGGTACCCAGGTCTTTAAACCTCCATGCATCAAGGTATGCTCTTCTCCATTGGCTCCATGCACACTATCACCTAACAGCTGAAATTTAACAACTATTCTTTCTTTATTAGTTGCTAATGTGTCTGCATCTACTCCAAGCGGATCATCTGTACGATTACTCTGTATTTCCCAAGTACAATATCCTACATCCGGACATCCATCTGTATTGTTTTCTGTATTAAAATATGTAGCACCACTTGATGTTTCATGAGTCATGCAACTGGTATTTATATATTGTACATACCCGATGCCTTTTTCAACGCCACAGTCTGGTGAATAATAGTTGTCAATAACACCGTCATATTTATTCAAACTATTATAATATCCAATAATTCCACCAACATAAGGTCCTTCTATCGCTTTTACTTTTCCTGTAAAAGAATTTCCCTTCAGTTCATATGCATCTTTCTCTAATACAGCTACTACTTTAGTATCTCCACCGATAATTCCACCAATTTTATTTTTCCCTGTTACAGAACCAACAACTGTACAATCAATAATAGGGATACGACATCCATTCGATGCGAAATCGCCATCATATCCGCCACCAACAATACCACCAGCAAGTTCTCCTGTTGCTACTACTTTTCCAGCAAAATCACAATTTGAAACTGCGCATGTGCCCATGGAATTATCACGTGTTCCTAAAATACCACCAACATAATCAGTACCGTAAACAGTTGCATAGCTAACACAGTTTTCAATAGTACCGTTCATACGACCAGCGATTGAACCAATCATTTTTTTGTCTTTGGAATAGCCAATGATGACATCTTTTTCAATAACACAATTGCTAATTGTTGCAACAAATGTTGCTGAACTGCCAGCATAATCATTTGTTGTAATATATGTTCCAAGTAAACCTGACTCTAGTGTAGAAGAACCACTTTTCAAAGTTACATTATCAACAATAATACCAATTCCAGAAAAGCCGAGACCAACATAATTGTTAACCAGACCATATCCAGCAATTTTTTTACCATAGATATTTAAATTTTTTACTTCTGCAGTTTTTACATAGCCTAACAGTGGTAATCCACCTTCTGGCACTGTGATTGTTTTTCCATTTCCATCAAAACTACCGCTAAATGGATAAAGATTAGCTCCTTTTTGGATATCGTTAGTACCATCTATAGTTTTACCCATAGGTGTCCAATCTGCTGGTAAAGTAATATCATTTGTCATCTTAAAGTAAACACCTGCCATTGCATTGCCATTGTTTACTTTATCTTTTAATTTTACCAAATCCTCTACTGAACTTAATAAATATGGATTCTTTTCTGTCCCCACTCCATCAAAATCTGCTATAACAATCTTTGTACCTGCTGGCACTAACGTTCTTTCTCCATCAATTCCAGTAGCCACGAGATAGTATGTACCCGCTGCATTGAATGTCACCTGATATCCGTTAATCGCATAAGCGTCACTTCCAAGTTCCGTATAATTCTCATCGTAGGCTTTCAGTGTAGCTTCTGCACAATCATCTTCTACTAATTCATAATTAGCTCCGTAATAACTTTTTTTCAAGGAAACTGTCAAAGCCTTTCCTGCTTTTCCTTGATACTCGTCTTCAGCAAACTTAGCATAGGCATCAGAATATCCTGTTGCATCCTTATATGTACCAACTGTTAAGCAATCTCCATCTTTTACTGATTCTGCATCAACTGCATTAGGAATTGAAATATCATTCTTATAAAAATAACTTGCTACTGTTGATTGACCCCAAAGTTTCGTTACAGATAAACCCCATGACTCACTTGTTGTTGCATATCCTTCTGCTCCATCTACATAATATGTCCCATGTGCTGCAGCTAAGGCTTCATCATAGGTCAATTGTCCATCCCCGTTCGTATCCTTTACAGTTACTGTTCTGGAAACCATTGCTTTGTCATCCTTATCTGTTGCCAAAGCACCTGCTATACCAACAGTAACCGTTACCTCCGCGTCTGCTGCTGGATTAGTTGTCTGTTTACCAGTTTCACCAGATGCCATTGCATTCATGGGTGTAGTAAACACCATCAAACAGGTCAACAACACAGCCGACAATCTTGTTTGCCATCGTTTTCTTTCCATGTCTCTTCCTCTCTTTCTCTGAACTTATCCCTTAAAGGAATTGATTGAGTTACCCGCTTTTCTACCTCCGTATTTCTTCTCCTGATCCCTCCTTTTTGGTTTCTTCCACACTTTTGTTACGTTAGCCAGAAAGCATACTCAGATAAATTTATCTTAACAAAATTCGCCTTTTCATAATGATACGAAGCGATATTTTTCCTATCTTTACCGACTCTATTTCTACTATTTTTTCAACAAACCGAACATTTAATAAGGGCGTTTTTTTCAAGAAAACGCAAGAAAAACCCCATGAATTACAGAGTTTTCGCAATTCATGGGGTTCTATTTTATTTTCGTTTTGTTTCTTAATGTTTTTTAACTTTTTGGCACTCTATTCTTAATGCATGGAGTTGTCTCCCACGTCTTTTCCAAGGTCACAGGTGTAGACAAATTCGATTTCATCTCCATCTGATACTTTATAGTTGCTGACACCATAGTTCGGGAACCAGCCATTTACCTTGAACATCCAACCAGACAATTCCCCTGCATCAAATTCATAGAGCTGATTAATACCCTCCACATAGGCAGAATCATAAACTGGGGTATAGCTGGATTCCATATGAATCCCTGCTGCCTTGCAGACCTTCTTTAAGATGTCATGGGCACTTTCCCCTTCCTCAAATTCCACCTCTGATGTGGCTAGGATCACACCGTCTGTTGGCACGAACTCATGCTTTTCCTCTGGAAGGACATCCATGTTGTCAAGAAGCGTTGCACAGTTGATGGATATGGTACAGGTCTTTGTAGTATTCTCTGTCTTTACATCCTTTCCTTCTGCCTCTGTAGTCTTTGTCTGATTACTATCGGTGTTTGTATTGGTATCTCCAGATGGCTCTGTAGTCTGTCCCGCTGCAGTGGTCTCTTCGCTGTCACCAGTTGGCTGTGCCATATCTCCGTTCTGGCTCTTTACAATACCTCCTACAATGTAGCTATTTCCTTCTAATGTGTTTAGTGTCATGGTAAGGGTGGTGGTTCCAGTCTCCCCTTCACCCTCTGTTAGGATCGTTACATCGCTAATCCTTGCCAGCTTGTCTCCCTGTTCCTTGACTAACATGCCGGCATTGGATTCCCACACACCGGGATAGACTACCGTAAGGGTTGGCACAGCGATGATGCCCTTGCCGTACATAGTCATCTGCAGGGCATCCTGGGCATTGTTGGCATTTTTCTTGATGTCATCCAGCCCTTCCTCTGTAAAATCGATCTTCAGGTTCTGATCCTGTGGATTCTGAATCTGATCTGCATGGAAGGTCCAGGTATAAGTAATGCCGCTGTCGGTGGTTCCAGTAAACTGGACATCCATCGCCTGTCCTGCAACGGTCTTAAACTGTTCCTTGGTGATGATACCGTCCTCCGGAATCTCATTGACTTCCTGAAGAGGTTCTACCTTTTTCTCTTTTTCCTTGCTGCCGCATCCTCCCAGTAACAGGGCAAAGGTCAGCAATAATACCAATAATTTTGTTATCTTTCTTCTCTTCATCTTCTATTCTACCTCCTTCTCTGACGGTTCCTCTGCTTTTGCTGCCATCCATATCTTCCGCTTCTTCCAGCCACACCAGCATGCCCAGATAATAAACTCTAAGAGCAAGGTGCTTCCTGCCCCAACCATGATATAATCTTCCGGTGTTGCTCCTGGAAGCCATCCTTCCTGGAAGCCCTCTTCCTCATCGGAAAGAGCATCCACCTCTGTCATTTCTTCTGACTCTAATTCCGGAAGATAATCTTCTCCCTCAAAGCTCCATCCCGTGCTCTCTGTGTCAGCTAATTCTTCCGTGCTGTCCGCCGCTGCGGTAGTTTCCTGTGCTGCGGTGGTAGTGGTACTTGTCGCTGCAGTAGTGGCACTGGTGGAGGTCAGATTTACCTTCTTAGTCTCACTGCGATTGCTGGTGCTAGTGGATTGGGTCGTGCTGGTCTTTGCCTTTGCCGTGACCGTCACCTTACATACTGCCTTTAACTTGCTTCCATCCTTGGTGGTGGCGGTAATGGTGGCAGTGCCCGCCTTTTTCCCCTTTACTTTTCCCTTCTGGGTCACAGTGGCTACCTTTTTATTGGAAGTGCTCCATTTCAACTTCTTGTTGGTGGCATTGGATGGCGTCACAGAAGCCTTCAAGGTCTTTGTTTTTCCTTTTTTTAATGATATCTCACTATAATCTAAGGTAAGACGGATGACCTTCACGGTATTAGGCTTGCTCTCTGTCTCTGTGGTGGTGGTCTCCGTGGATGTGGTAGGGCTGGTATCCGGTGTGATAACCGGCGTTCCTCCCCCGTTCTGGTCTTCCTTGGTATCCAGTGTCACGTCACTCATATCATAGAGGGCTGTTTTTCCATCCAGCATACGCTTGTAAGCCACAGTGGCATAAAAACCCTGTTCCGTCGCCATACCGTCCAGCGCACCCGCTTCTCCGCTACCATTATTTCCTGCTCCCGCTGCCACATGCATAAATCCACCCTCTGGCAAATAATACTGGAACAGTCCCGTCATAGGCCACTTTCCATTCTTGATAAAACGCTGATCTTTGGCACCATCCACTCCCACAGAGGACAATGCCACGATGATCTGGGACACACTCTCAGAGGTCTCTGTTTCCAAAGTGGCATAGCCGCCGCTGGTAAGCTGTGTCTTAGAAAGCCATTCTAAGGCACGATTGATGGCTTCCGTTACATCCTTTCGTTTGCCATAGTAAGAGGACAATGCCTGAATCGTCACACCTGTAATATCCGCATCCGCAACATTTCCTGTCAAAGTCCATCCACCGGACCAGACCTCCTTATCCAGCAGATACTGTACCAGCACTTCCTCCGTGGTCTGTTCGCTGACACTGGTATCCAAAGGAATAGTATAATCTGGGTGGGATTTTAGCGCCATCAATGCCCAGATTGGACCATTGAATCCCTGTTTTATAACATTTTTAAAATCAGAAAGATACGCCAAAAGGTTGTGTCCCTCCACATTTCTGGCATCCTTTCCGATGGCTGTCATAGCGATGATCAGCTTAGAATAATCGGAATATTTGGATTTTGTTAATACCCAGTTATTTTCCTTTAAATAAGCCACCGTATTCCGATAATAGCTGTCAAAGTATTCCTGGGGTACATCCAATCCACTGCGAGACAGTCCGATAACGTTCCAAGTGCTACTGATATAATCCGGACTGGTATCCTTGGACAAGATGTACTGTCTCACTGTACTTAGTACCGTATCCACCGTAGGATTTAGCGTCTCTGCCACAGAATCTGCCTGTACCTCCAGGACAGTTCCAAAGCCTGCATCCTGCCCTCCATTTTTCAGTGCAGGCGTCCACAGGGACAAAAACAATATCCCTGCCAGCAGGAATGCGGTTATTTTCTTCCTCTTCTTCCACATTGTGTCCATGTTTTTTCTCCTTTTTCTTCTATAAAATAAGGGAATCTCCTAGGTTCTTTGGAACACTAACGCTTCCAAATCTCCCTATCCCTCTTTGTCTTTTTCAGTGGGACATAGAGATAAATCTTGCTGTTGACGTATCTCTCAAAGGTGATGCGGGACAGATCCACACATTCTCTGTGTTCCTTGACCCAGCCATAGAATACACATCGAGTGTACATACGGAGGGTTTCTGCTATATCATCCTCGTCGGAATATTTTTCAGTTTCAAATATGGCATAACGACCACCTTCTAAAGTGACCTGCTTCATGTTCTCCGGGATATCCTCGGTAAATTCCTTTACCACAGGCCCCAAAATATATTCGATGTCCCCGGTCTCCTCCTCAGGATACCAAAGGGCAATCTTATCCTCTCGCTGTTCTACATTGCAGGAGTAACGAGTGTTCTCCAGACATGGAAAATCCTTGCCCACCCAATAATTTACCTGAGCGGCAATGTCCATGTCCGAACCACGGGAAGGAAATACCGTATGCCCAATCATGTGAATACTTTTTAGATCCACAATGGACAACTTGAGGCAATCCTTCCGCTCAGCGTAGTAATCCGCCAGGTTAATAGTGGAAAATACCCCTTTGCTATAGATGGCAGGGGACATGTTGAATTCCTTCTCAAAGGCTTTCTTGAATCCCGCATAGGTCTTATATCCATACATCTCTGCGGCGATTCCATAGTCCAATCCCCCGCGAATACCGGCGGCAATGAGAGTCAGCTTCCGTTTGCGGATATAATCAGACACAGACATGTTGTAGTATGCCCGAAATACCCGCTTAAAATGGGTACTAGAATAGTTGAATTTCTTTGCCAGAGAATCCGTAGTCAGATTGGAAAATATGTTCTCATTGATATATCTCGTCCAGGAATCCACCCCATATACCGTACTGAGTGGTTCTTCCTTCTCCTTCTCTAAAAGAGCCAAATAATAATAAACATGTCCGTCCTTTACCTGCTCAAAGCTGTAGCCCTGTAAATCTACTCTGTGGGCATTGCGTGGAATCCATTTGAGGTAGGCATAGTGGATAAGATATTTCATCTCCTCCGCCAGATCATTCTCCAATCCATATTTGCCGATGGAAAATACGGCATACTTGCCAGCAGGTACTGATATGATCTCGGTTTCTTCCTGCTCCTCTTGCTCTGCCTTTTGCGCCAACGCCTTTCCCTGCATATAGCGGCTGTCATAATCTTCGTCATGCCACCACAGGGCGTAAAGCGCCTCCTCAGAATCTCTCTTATACTTTCTCATAGCGGCATCTATGGGTCGATCTACGTCATCCATGTTCTGGATCACAGGGTGTGCCTCTATGAAAAAGGGCTCCAGATTTGTGTAGGTTATACGTACACGTCGATTTCCTGTATTCCTCTTTTCTGGAAAATTTTTATGAACATCTCCACCCGAGTCAAAATTTGGAATTTCATTCAGTCGCTCCAGATAGTCTTCCAAAGATTCCTTGTAAAAGCACTGAAACATCCAACTTAGGAATTCTCCCTTGCAGGAATAAATCTTTCCCAGACGCTCTGCGTCGTGCTTTTCTTCCAGATGATTATTTATGTAATAGACGCAGTCTTTCATTAACTCTTTGTAGTCCATGTTCTTCTCCTCACAATGAGCCTTGTCACTCATTTTCATTTTTACGCATTTACTCATTTTTATTGTACTGCATTGTGATTGAAAAATAGATAGACAAACCGACCATCTTTTCTGTACAGAAAAAAAGACCCAACCCTCTCGGATTGAGCCTTCTTCTAT
>CAYLUV010000076.1:9556-10736 GCA_964386955.1 uncultured Lachnospiraceae bacterium | reverse complement strand
ACTATATCTTTCCTATATAAAAATCAGTAGGACGCCTATGGTTCCTGCTGATTTTTTCTATTTATCCAGTTTTTAATTTTTTCCAAGCAACTGATACAGCAATCCTTCCTCCAAACTATTCGGATTCCGATGGAAGATATCAATGCGGTTTCTATCGCCGCTGCGGTCTGAAAAGGCAGGATACAAAAAGCCAAAGACTGGTTCATCTGGCTCATATTCTCCCTTCATAGAACTGATGGTACAAATCATAAAATCATAGATTTCCCCTGTTTCCCAAAGATTAGCTTTATCTGTTGCCTTTAAAGGCACATCATAAATACCATGAAAAACAAACACCGCAAATTCGTGATCTACAGGGTAACCGTCTGCCATTTGCTCATAAAGCACTTCCATAAGGGCATCATTTTTAAGTCCGCACTGCAAAAGTCCCTGTAAAAGCTGCCACATGGTTCCCGGTTTTCGCATTTCCTTCGGAAAGGTATATTCCTTCAATTGTTCATTGGTCTTTGAAAAGGGAATCGCCTTCGCCAAGGCCAGATTTTTTGTCTTGTCGCTGGCAGTCAATTTTCCAAAATGTATATTGAAGGTATCTTCTATCTCTCCCATATCATTGATGTAAGCTCCCGCCACTCGATCAAAACAGGTTCTTGAGGGTGTCATTCGCCGGGTAAGTTCCAGCATATCTTCTCTATAAATCATCCTTTGTGCTCCTTTTTTCTAGCTTATGTCCCTAAAAAAATGGATTCTCATCTCTAATCCCGAAGAGACATCGCTCTTTATACTCTGTATATATTATAGCAAACTCCATTGCCTTTCAAAAGTACGCTTGCTATACTATTTTCATAGAATTCCGATTCTCTTTTAACACCAAAAATCTTAGAAAATGCCATTCCTGTAGATTCAGATAAAGTCTTGGGTTACCTTCCAAACACCTACATCGAAGAAAACCTAATGCAAAAGCTTGCCCTTTTTCAGGGAAATCTCCTCTGCTCCTTCGTCGTTTATAACCCATCGCAGGATATGGACACCTTATATCTCAGACTAATCAATCTGGATTCCGGTGAAATAGAAGAGATTTCTGTTCCCTTGCAGATGTTTTCGGAAGTTTGGTACAAAATATGATTTGGCACGAAGGTGCCAATGGATATTTTTTCCTTGTGGTAACCGACGATGGCCATGA
>CAYLUV010000076.1:0-9456 GCA_964386955.1 uncultured Lachnospiraceae bacterium | reverse complement strand
CTATCGGGAAAATGCCCTCTAATGGAAAAAGTTTTGCCACGGAAGATCGAGCTACCATTTTTGAGACCGCTATGGCAAAAAATGTAGATATTTTTTCTGATACCAGCAATCCACTGTGAAAACTACTGTTCTCTTTGTATCATCCAGTAGATTTCTGCATTGCGCTCTTCCGCCCAGGAATACTCCTGCAGATATTCTCCGTGATACCCCAAAGCCGCTTGTTTGTCTCCCGCCAAAAGACGATAGAGATCGCAATCTACCTTGTCCACCTGCAAAAATCGTCGATTTTCTCTGGTTTCCAGAATATAACCGATTCCTGCCGCTTCCAGGTTATCCAACAATCGTTTGTACGTCATACGCACGAGAGACTGGGTTCCCGCATCGTTGGCACGCTCCGGCCACAGACAGGCGATGCATTCTCCCACTGTAATGCCATTTTCCCCTCGGTCCACCAACAGCGCAAACATCTCCTTTGGTTTTACTCCGGCAATAGAAAATGGTGCTCCATTGACCCATATAGAAAGGGTTGGCATAGTCTTGATTACCACCTGCTGTGAAGGCAACGGGCGATACACACACTTTGCCAGCTCTTTTCGAATATCTGTTGCCGTATATGGCTTTAATAGATAACCTGTGGCATCTACACTCCAGGCATCCAACGCATACTGACTGTAAGCAGTCAAAAAGATAATTCGTATATTCACATTCTGTTCTTTTAATTTTTTTGCCAAGCCAAGTCCATGAATCCCAGGCATCTCCATATCCAAAAATGCCACATCCACCGCATGCTGCTCCGCATAGGAAAGCGCTTCTTCTCCATCTTGAAACAGTTGAAGACGGGTAATCTCCGCAAAATTAGCTGTCGTCAACCGAAAATTATCCAATGCTGGCTGTTCATCGTCTACATATATGACATGCATGATTCTTCCTCCTTTTTGGGAATGGTGATCGTAACTGTCGTTCCCGCCCCCACTTCACTTTTTATCTCCAATGTCCCTCTCATCAAATGATGCAGACGGTACCGTATATTCTTTAATCCCACCGATTTTTCCTTTTCCAAGGCTTCCATCTCAAATCCTACCCCGTCATCCTCCACGGATATTTTAATCTGCTCGCCTTCCTCCCAAGTGCGAAGAATCACCGTTCCTCCCGCCTGTTTTTTAGTAATTCCGTGTTTGATGGCATTTTCCACCACCGGCTGCAAGATAAGCGGCGGAATCAAAAACTGATCCTCTTTTACGTCTGCATAAAAAGTAATCTTATCCCCAAAACGAATCTGTTCCAAAAGAACATAGTCCTCCAAATGGGCTAATTCCGTAGAAAAATTGATTGGTTTGTCATCCTCCATAATATCAATGTTATTTCTCAAATACCTCGCAAAACGCACCACTGTCTCGTCTGCCTTTTCCGGATCATATTTGCACATGCCGCTAATAGCATTTAAGATGTTAAACACAAAGTGAGAGCGAATCTGGCTTACCATAGTAGTAATACGGCTCAATGTAAGCTGGACTTCCTTTTCCTCCAGCATTTGTCTTTGTTCCAAATAAGAGGAAAAGATACGGATACCTTCCAATAAAACATAGAACAGAATAGAAATCAAGACAAACAAAAGGCCATTGGCGCTGTCCTTTACATAATAAATAAACATATCGATCAATGCTCCCACACCTAGAATCCATACCAAGCTAGTCTTTTTCTTGCCTTTCCTTCTCTGCTCAATACGATCCTTCCATTCGCTCATTCCACTGATAATAAGCACCGCAGAGCTAATTACAATCATGACATGGGTGACTTTCAACATTTCCCTAAGATCATAAATCCCCAAAAGCTGCAGTAACAGCTGTATCATATTGATCACACCACAAAAAATACACCAATATTCCAAAACCGTATCCCTTTTGGAAAGCTTCATGGATTTAATCAGCGGAACCACCGCCACCATAAGCATCACCAAAGACACATAATACAAAAAGACCGTCTTCTCCGCAAAGAGGAACGGGGAAAATTCTGTCTGGGTAAAATTCCAAAGCCCCAGAGAAATCGCCACCATAGCCAATGCATACATTCTCTCTGTATTTACCTTTTTCATAGATAAATAGACACCGCAGTAAAGGAGTATCATTCCTACCAAAATATCAATCAAACTAAGAAACAGTTCCGGAAAGGATTGTCTCATTTTTTCCTTGTAGATGGCCAATTTGGAACCCTCAAAAAATGTAATCTTCTGATCCTGATAATTCTTGTAAACCGGAGTCAGTAAAACCCGCACTTCTTTCCCTACATCCTCCCGATAAAGAGGAATCATAACACAATTCTCCCCTGGAGTTTTCAAAATATAAAGGCCTTTTCCCCTTTGAAGGGAATACACCTTCTCTTGATCCAAGTATACCTCCACATTTTGATGACTAAACTGGAATACCAGCGTCGTATCATACTCCATAACTTCCCCCAACCGAAAACGAAATTCTCTTACGATTCCAGCAGGCGCATTCTTATCCTCTATCTTTTTGCTACTGACATTTTCTATCTTTCGATATCCTACCATCTCTCGACTCTGTTTCACTTCAATATTGGGAGTATCCCAAAGGTAAACAAGAAGTGCTGCCATCAGAATACTGACTACGTAAAACAATACTTGCTGACATTTTTTATACGAAATATTCTTTATTTCCCGAACTTTCAATGGTTTCTTGCCTCCATTTTTCTCCACTGTCTCTTCCTAAAATGTCTCTAGCTAACCTCAAATACCAGTATTTTTTCCCGCGGATTTTCCCCCTCAAAAAGATCCACACAGTTTAACTCATCATAAAATAACAGCTGTTCCTGCGTCATCAGATAACTGACATACTCGTCTGATGGATAATAGAAAAACAGCAAAATTTCCCTTGGATTCTCATAATAGGATTCATAAATTCTTGCCAACACCTTCTGAAGGATTTCCACGGAAAAGGGATTAAAAAAATAACACCGATCCACCTCTTTTGGCACAGCAAAACTCTCTGCATTGGTCTTTACAAAGGAAGTTCGATTTCCAGATACCGCTGTTTCTTGATTTTCTGCCGCCTGTCCAAAAATCCTCTCATCGTATTCAATTCCTACGGACTGACACCGTGTTTGATAGGACAGATAAAAACATACGCGCCCTTTTCCTGTGCCGTAATCCAGCAACGTATTCTTTTTTCTTAACCACCCACTATTTGCCAGTCGTTCCAGCACCGGATACGGTGTCGGCTCATAGGGATAACGATACTGATCCGCGTGGGAATCATCCCGCCCGGTGGTCTTAATCTTTAACATCTTATCCCACTGCATTTCCATTTGATTCATATGTGTGCTGCCTTTCTATCTGATATGTCTATATAGAATCATTAGCGCAAAACATACTCTGGGTTGCTCTGGTAGATTTCCTCAATCAACTGCAATTCTTCCTCACTGAATGTCATATTTTCCGTCGCCTTAATGTTATCCAAAATCTGAGAAGGTTTGGATGCACCAATCAGTACACTTGTCACAATACCGTCACGAAGTACCCATGCCAGCGCCATCTCCGCCAATGTCTGTCCTCTTTCTGCTGCCAGATTATTTAATCTGCGAATCTGTGTCAAACGTTCTTCCGTAATGGCTTTTTCTTTTATAAAACGTCCATCTGTTTTCACGCGGCTGTCTTCCGGAATTCCATTTAAATATCGATCCGTCAACAAGCCCTGTGCCAATGGGCTGAATGCAATGATTCCTTTTTTCAATTTGGCTGCCGTTTCCTTCAACCCATTCTGTTCAATGGTTCGATCAAAGATAGAATAACGGTTCTGATTGATTACAAATGGGCACTTTAAGTCATTTAAAATACTGGTAGCCTTTTCCAGCTGTTCCCCATTGTAGTTGGAAAGTCCCACATATAACGCCTTGCCACTGGTAACAGCCTGTGCCAGTGCCCCCATGGTTTCCTCCAAAGGTGTATCCGGATCCATGCGATGATGATAAAAAATATCCACGTAATCCATTCCCATACGCTTCAAACTCTGATCCAAACTGGCGAGAAGGTATTTTCGGCTTCCCCAGTTTCCGTAAGGGCCGTCCCACATTTCATATCCAGCCTTTGTGCTGACAAGAATTTCATCTCGATATGGCATAAAGTTCTCTTTTAAAATTCGTCCCCAATTGATTTCCGCACTTCCCGGCTCTGGACCATAATTGTTCGCCAGATCAAAATGTGTAATTCCGTTGTCAAATGCAGTGAAACAGAGCTGTTTCATATTTTCATAAGGTGCGGTATCGCCAAAATTATGCCAAAATCCCAGGGAAAATGCCGGCAATTTCAATCCACTGTTCCCGCAGGAAAAATACTTCATGGTTTCATATCTTTTTTCTGATGCCTGATACATATAAAATACCTCCTAAATATAGTTCCTTCCATTTTCTTACCTTTAAGTATACTGGAAGATACACCGATATGTCCATCATTCAATGATAAGACTTTTCAGTTCCTTGACAATTGAATAGTCGTGAACTACAATAGTTAATCAAGTTCTTTCGAAAAAAGGTTATATCCTTAAAGATGCGTCTCTGGAGGACAAACGTAGCTTTTATGTATTACCTACAAAAAAAGCCATGGAACTGACGAATCGCTTTAATGCAAAGCAAACGGAATATCTAAAAGAGATGGAGACCACCCTTGGAGAAACCAAATTTGAGGAGCTTGTCTCTTTGCTGGATGAGATATTGCCAACACTAGAACAAATATTACCCACCCTTGAAAAAAGAAGGAGCGATAAAAATGCAAAATGAAGAAATTAATAAAGCCGTGACTTGGAACCCTTGGCATGGCTGTAAAAAAGTAAGCCCAGGCTGTAAAAATTGTTTCGTTTATAAGATGGACCGCCGATATGGCCGCGACACCACCATCGTGACAAAGGGAAAAACTACCTACGAACTGAAAGATAAAAACTGTCCTCCCGGTTCCCTTGTAAAACTGTGTTTTTCTTCTGATTTCTTTATCGAGGAAGCGGATGAATGGCGCAAAGGCTGTTGGGATTTTATCCGCCGTCGAAAAGACTGTATTTTTGTCACCACCACAAAACGCCCGGAAAGAATTAAAGACTGTGTTCCAAGCGACTGGGGAGAAGGCTGGGAACATTTCCACCTGAGCATTTCCATTGAAAATCAGGAAATGGCAGACACTCGCTTGCCACACTTTTTAAATGCTCCTCTAAAACATAGAGAAGTATTCTGCTCTCCTCTTATCGAGCCAATCAAGCTTGGAAAATACCTTGATACAGGCTTAATCAAGTGCGTAAACGTAGGTGGTGAAATGTCTCCAAAGAACGAAGTTCGCCCAATCATGTGGGAGTGGGTTCGTGATCTTTACTTAGAGGCAAAAGAACGGGACATCGAATTCTATTTTCACCAGTCCGGTTCCATGTTTATGCGGGACGGCGAAAACATCGGCAAGTGGAAATTGAATGATCAGATCGCCCGTGCCGAAGAAATTCAGCATGAATTAGAAATGATGTACGGGGAAACACCGAAATCCGGAAATAAATCCAGTTGTCTATAATCTCAAAAAGGGACACAGGAAGTAGCTATATGATACCTCCTGTGTCCCTTCTTTATTATTGCACTATTTTGTTTCTTGTATTTTGATTAAATTCTGATAGAATCTCACTGCCCCTGGAAGACAATTATATTCTATATTTTCATTTAATCCATGCATTCCCTTCATCTGTTCCGGCCCAAAAACAACCGGTGCAAATCGGATACAGTTCGGACAAATTTCCTGATAAAACTGTGCATCTGTCGCTCCCGTCATAACATATGGGCTAGATGGAAGACCTGGAAATGTTTTTTCTATTACCTGTTCCACCTGACGGAATGCTTCTCCGTGAATATCCACTGGTTCCGTGTAATCATTAGAATGTATTACTTCCATCTCAAGATTGTATTTATCCGCAAGCCCTTTCACAATTGCCAAGCTTTCCTTTTCTCCCTGATGAGGAATAAAACGCATATTCGCACCAAGCGTTGCCTCCTGTGGCAGTACATTATAAGCATCGGATCCTGTCTGCATGGTAAATCCGATGGTCGTCTGTATCATCGCCCCTGCCTGTGCACTAATTTTGCCAAGAATTGGTTTTAAAATCGGACCAAAGAGCCAAAGATTGCAAAATACCAATTTTAATCCAAAAGAGGCATAAGGTGCCAAACTCTCAAACATGGCGGAAACTTCCGGTGAAAATTTGCGCTGAAACGGATTATGTTTTTCAAATTCATTCACAAAAGCTGCCAATCTTGGAATCGGCGTATTCTGTCCAGGTGCGCTGGCATGTCCCCCATTGGATCTGGCCGTAAATTTTACGTCGGCTTTTCCCTTTTCAAAAACCCCGACCATTGCAAAATTTCCTTTAATGCCGCCAATCGGGTCTGTAATAATTCCGCCGCCCTCGTCACATACAAGAAACAGTTCTACACCTCGGCGTTTCAATTCTACTACTAACTTTGGCGCTCCGTCTCCCGCCCATTCTTCGGTACAGGAAGATGCCAAGTAAACATCACAAGCTGGAACATAGCCTTCCTTCAAAAGTTCCTCTACGGCCTGAAAAAATGCCATAACAGAGGCCTTTGTATCTGCCGCTCCTCTTCCCCAGACTTTGCCCTCTGCAATGTCTCCGGAAAACGGCTCATGTTTCCAATTTCCCTCCGCTGGAACCACGTCCTGGTGGCTCATCAACAAGATAGGTTTTTCACTACTTTTTCCCTTCCAGTAATAGAGCAGATTTCCATCTATTACTGTTCTTTCTAACTTTTCATGAACCAACGGGAATAGTTCTTCCAACAATATATGAAATGCAAGGAATTTCTCTTCCTCATATACATTTGCATGAGAAGTGGTATCACACTGAATCATCTTAGACAGCTTTTTGGCAAGTTCGCCTGCATACTCGTCCGCTTCCGGTGCTGCATAGAGAGAAACCTTTTTGGGAATCACCAAAGCACGAATCAGTGCAGCAAGTATGACTAACAAAAGTGCTAATAATAACACGAAAATTATCATTTGTTTTCATCCTTTTCTTTTTTGTAAAAATAGTATGCTATTAAAATTGCCATTCCCCCTGCCGGAATAATCATAAAACTGGTAGATCCGGTCAGAGATGGAATAAAAATGAATAAAAGACTCATTATCACCAGGGGAAGTATTGCAATTTTCATATTTCCACGAAAATATTTATATGCCATTGCCCCAAACAAGGCTGGCACTACATTTTCAAATGCCGGCTGCAATACGGCACTCTGTAATATTGGTTGCAGTGGTACCAAAAGCAGAACCCCAACTGCCAACACAACAATCGTCACAAGGGAGGAAGTTGCAATGGACAAGGTAGAAATAATTTCATTTTCTGGTGTTCCACTTTTTGCTTCCACAATATCTCTTGCATTTACTGCACATGGAATTTTCATGTTGATCAAATTTCCAGTTATAAATGCCAAGTAGCTACCGCCAGCACCCAACATTGGCGTGTAGATAAGAAATTCCACCACACTGCTGACAACCCATACAATGCCTACGGACACAAAGCCTTTTGCTACCGCAGAAAGATCTGGCATGGCGCCAAGAACAGCTCCAATCACAAAGGGCGCGCCAACCAAAAGAATCACCGCAACTACACTGACAATCCGTCCAATCATGTGGGTATGTGCATTGTAAGTATTAAAATATGTTTCTTTTTCTGATGTTTGCATCGTCTGTCTCCTCCTACATGAATTGTCCCAAAAGCACTGCTGCTGCCATTCCTGCTAACATACTTCCCGCCACAGAAAAACTATCCAGCCATGCCATCTGTTTTTTCTCAGATAAATATATAAACAGCGCCATCGTCAAGGCAGATACCACCACAACGATTAATGGTATCAAACTTCCTGTAAAAGTCAGTATTCCATCTCCTGATACAAATCCCCCTATATAACTTCCTATATATGCAGATACCAGACCAATAAACATAGCAGTCATTGCACTATCTCCAAAGGATTTTCCACTGGATTTCTTTGTATTTCCGCCAATTTTTCGAAGATATCTTTTATTAAAAAAGACATTCAGTACCATACCCCACATAATACAGACACTCATCAGCAAGGTAATCGTCGCAAACCCAGATGCGGTCATTTCAGATGCAGAAAGAGCTGACATACCTACCTGTTCCGCAGCTGCCTGCGCCACCTGTGTTTCATAATGAAGTGCGCCAATCACAGACAGACGAAGCCATGGCCATGGAATGCCAAGACTTCCAGAAAGTGCAATCACTCCCAGCAAAATACCAACACTGGGAAGAAGGGAAAATGTTGCACTGGCTGTAATGGTACGTTTCAACTTTGTTTTGTCCATGCCAATCGCTATGCCAGCCCGATATGCCCGTACCATAAAAATAACACATACAATTGCCACAAAAGCAATGATGCTGCCGCAAATCAGATACATCATCGGACTGTTGAGTTGAGATAAAATATTCATCTTTATGCCTCCTATTTATTCAAATCGTTTATTCGTTATGCTCCTATCTATTCCACCTCAACTACGCCATCTGCCTTCACGGTTATTTTCATCCCATCCTTTACATAGTTTAAAAAATCTTCCCCAAGAGAATCAATAACCGGCATGGTCACATGATCAACCCAAACATCTGCAAGTACTGCACCTGCCGCTGCTAAAGAATCGATATGATTGGCAAAGAGCATACAAGCAGGATTCTTTTCCATTGCACATGCACAGTAAAGTACAAGACCACCTGTTGTTGAACCAATCGTCTGTGGCAAGCAAAGTGCTTTATTTAAAAGCGACTTACCGTAAAGTTCTCTATTGCTTTGATCCCCACATTTTACTTTTTTATCGCCAAACTGCAATGCCATCTGAAGAGAAGCTAATGTATTAAATCCTTCTTTTGTCACAACCGCCTCCGCAGTCACTTCACCAGGAGTGACAACTCTACCTTTAAACTGTTTCATTCGTTATTACCTCCTGTTATAATTTTAAGAATTTCTCCATCGGTATAATATCTCGCACTGGAGTAAGTACGAAGTTTATTGGAGGAAGTGATTACCGGCATTTTTTTACAAAGCGGATTATTCATATACATCAATGGACAGATGTACGAAGTAATAACTCCCGTTTTCTTAAGTCGTACCGCATATTCCGTTTTTTCAAATTTCTCAAGCACGCCCGGTGCTGCTGTAAATACGGTGTTCACAGTAACCTTATTTTTTCCATTCTTTTTCAGTTCTGTTTCCAGTTTCACAGTCCAATCTTTCAATTGTTCCAAAGAAAGATGAGGACATCCTACAAAGCAAAGTTTCGGATTAGCATTTGGATTGCTCCAAATAACAGGATAGTTATTTTTCACTCTTTCCAGTTCTGCATCATCGATAACGTATACTTTTGCTCCCTCTGCAATCAATTTTTCACCAAGT
>CAYLUV010000075.1:0-10932 GCA_964386955.1 uncultured Lachnospiraceae bacterium | reverse complement strand
TCTGGAAATTGGTCTTGTGCTAAGTGTGGCAAAACGAATCCAAAATCCGAGATAGCAAGATGCGATAGACAGATAACAAACCAATCCATTACAGGTAAGTATGATATGTCTGTCGGCATCATCCGTCCCATGGCCAAACTGTTACAAAAATCCAGTAACGGGACAAGAGAATACAGTTTCATGCAGAAGAGAGCATGATAGAATGGAAAAGTGGTGTCCAGAGGAAGAAAGGACAAGATAAGTCAGGGAACCGATGGAAGAACACCAAGAATAAACTGAATCATCAGTAGAGAAATGGGGGCGAAGATCGTTGGATGAGTTTCTGGTCGCGATAATGTCGGGCTGTGCCTTTCTAGCGTACACATTAATTGTTAATATATTTGTAAGATCTTCCTACAGAGTACAGGCAAGATGGATTATACTGGGAGGAATTGTTGTACTGATTGTTCTCTATCTTCTGAAAAGAGGTTGGGACAAACGTCAGTGGAGGAAAAAGGGATTAGATCCAGAGAGCTATATGTTCTATCAGAAATATACCTCTACAGGCAACAAATTTTCCTATATTTTTACTTACTTACTGCAGGATTTCATCTATGTAGTAAAGAAGACAAATAAGTCTTATAACTTCTCCAAAGGGTTGTTTCGCTATGACGACAGCTTGGGAGAATATTATATTGATTGTCGAATCGTTTGGTATTCCTACATTCGATTCAACATTTTAAAGAACCGATTATCCTTACATAAGCTGAATATTTTCTCCTTGGAGAAATGCAATCAGATGATTTTAGAGCTTTATCCGGAACAGGCGGAGCTTTACAAGCGGGTAAAGGAAGGATTGATCGAGATTAACAATCAGGTACCACTTACCTCTAAGATTAGCCGCAGTGCGATGTATGAGATAGAGAGTGCGATGGACTTAGATCGCCTGATTCGTTTGAATCTGTTCGATATGGAACAGTCCAGACGATTTATGATGGTGAACACACCGCGTTACCACACGATGATCCAGAAAACGGAGAAGCGCAAAGACGACTCCAGAGAGATCAAGAATTTCAGTGTGGATATGAATGATACGAATAAAATGAGATAGAAAAGAAGAGACACAGCCTGAGGTTGTGTCTTTTTGAATATAAGGGGGAACAGCAAAATGAAGAAGTGGCGAGGTGGGTCCATTTTCTTTTGGATAATGGCATTTTTTCTACTGTGTACCTGCACAAGAAAAGCAATGGCGGAGACAGTGACGGAAGAAAAAGAAGTTTTGCAGGAAGAGCAGAAGCAGGAAGCGGAAAAAGAACAGAGGGAACCGGTGATTATCGTATATTTGGATGGGCAGGAACGGGCGTATTTTCAACCCGGTGTCAAAGACTTTTTATTGATTCTCCCAAATCGAAATTATGAAGTTACCGCTGTTGTATATAACCCAATGGAAAAAGAGTGCAAGGTGGCGGTGCGTGATCAAAACGGTCGACAGACAAAGAAGGAAAAGCTTGGTGCGGGCAAGGAAAAAACAGTAACATTTCGTGGTGCAGTGGTGGAAAATGAATGGATTCTTTCCTTTCAGGGAACAGACAGTGAAGAGAAGGCAGTGACACAGGATGTGGATATTCAGGTGAGGGATATTCAGATTAGAACCTTGGAGGAAAAGAAACGAGAAAAGATGACATTGCATCTCATTGGAGATTCCATCATGCATTCCACAGGAGAAAAACTTTATCCGAGACAGGGGATTGGACAAAATCTCTATCGATACTTTGATGATGGAAAGGTGTTGAAGACGGAGATTTTGGAGGCAGATAATAAGTTAAACAGCTTCACTCGCTATCAGATGAAGAATATGACCATCCAAAACTGGTCTGCACCAGGACACAGTACCAAATCCTTTTGGGAGAATGGCAGCTTTGACAACATGCTCTGTGAGGTGGCAGCGGGAGATTGTGTGATGGTACACTTTGGCCATAATGATTCCAGAAGTCAAAAAACGGATGTGTGGACTAGTGTGACGGATTATGAAAGAAATCTTGTTCGTTTTGTAAGGGGGTGCCAGGAACGAGGGGCTACCTGTATTTTACTTCCAGCGCCTCCACTTGGAAAATTTAAAAATGGAAAGGTAAAGAATTGTTCCACAGAATATAAGAATGCTTTGAAAAATGTGGCGGTGAGGACAGGCTGTATTTTGGTAGATACAGCGAAGGAAATTGGGACTTTTATGAACAACATTGGGGAGAAAAATGCTAAAAGTTACTATATGATACTGGATGCAGGCATTTACGCAAATTACCCGAATGGTTTGAAGGACACGACGCATTTTAATGAAAAGGGTGCAAAAAAATTGGCACAAATTACTGCTTCCATGGTGAAGGATAATAAATCAGTGCCCAAAGAACTGCGACAAAGGATTCATGTGGATTCTGATTATTATAAGGGAATTACGGCATCCGTAAAAAGTACGAAAATTACAAAGAAAAAGGGAAAATATACTTTGAGCTGGAAAAAACAAAAAGCGACCAAGGACTATGTGGTGTACAGCTACAATCAAAAGACAAAGAAATACAAAAAAATAGCAGTGACAAAGAAAACTTCCTATAAAGTGCCAAAGAAATACAACAAAAAACAGCGAAAGCAGATGATTGTGAAAGTACGTTTTTCCAAGGGGAAGACGAAGAAAAAATAATTAACATAATTTTACAAAAGTATTACTAAATGTTGAAAAGGGACTTTTTCTGTGTTAAAATAATAGGGTATAAAAGATTACAATTGCTGTTACTTTGTGTAAATACAAGGAGAATAAATATGGGGTATGAAATAAGAAAAGATTTCAATGTACATTCGGAGTTGGAAGCAAGCTGGGACAAAATTGGACAGGGGAAGATTATTTATGAGCTGACACCGAGAGAAAATCAAAAACTTGGTGTCATAGAACTGCTTTTAGTGGATCGAAACAGCATGGAGACATGGGTACAGAAACTTGTGGTGTTGGAAAAAAAAGGAGGTCAGCTTCTCGTGGAAGCTAACTTTTCCAAGGAATTTAACGAGGTGTTTCCGGCGAAGAAAGTGAAGTTTAAAACCTATGTAAGAACTAAGGTGGACGGAGAAGAATATATATATCGTCTGGCAACCCAGAAGGTAAAGAAAGCTTTTAAGGAAGGAACAGAATTCTCTTACTTTGCCTATAAAAATCCAGAGAGCTATCTCGGTTACCTGACAGAGGAATATGAGGTGGGTGTCTATTACACCGTATTTGGTCGTATGGGAATCAATGTCTATAAAAAGACAAATCGTTATCTTACCCGAACCATCAATAAGGTAACTGAGGTTTCCATTAAGAAAAATCAATTAAAGATTGTATTTGCATATCAAACAATCCCGGAATGCAAACCGGAAGCGGTATCCATTGTGCTTCGTCATTCCAAAGATTTGGAAGATGTACGCTTTGAACTGCCTATTGAAGTGCTGAAAAAAGAGGGCAGATGGACCAAGGCCGTGGCAAAATTGAATCTGGATCATTGTCAGCTTCGAGCCCTATATTGGGATGTATATCTGGAATATCGAGGAACAGACGGGAAAGTCTATCCAACCAAACTGAAAAATTTCAGTGAGTCTTTCCAGAATAAGCATTTTCGTTCTTTCTTCCGGGATAATACCTACTATTTCGGCAAGGATGAGATGTTTTATCCTTATCTTACGACAGCAGATGCACTGGCATTTCAGTGCAGAGAAAAGGGCGAGTTTGATGATTGGAAATTCCGCCTAAAGGAGAGAGTGGCGGCGGGAGTTTATTTCTTGCTGAAGCCATACTGGATCAATAAGGGCATTTATCTGGTGTATGAGAAATTTTGTATGATGGCGCAGGACAACGGCTACTACTTTTTCAAATATTGCATGGAAAATGACATCGAGAAAAAATTAGGAAGAAAGATATACTATGTCATCGACAAGAATTCTCCAGATATGGAGAAGTTACTTCCTTATAAGAAAAACCTCATTGAATTTATGAGTATTAAATATATCGTCTATATGCTGGCATCAAAGTTGCTGATTAGTACAGATACCAGAAGTCATGCCTATGCATGGAGAAGCAAAAACAGCATTATGACCCGCTATCTGAAATCCAAAAAGCTGGTATTTTTGCAGCACGGTGTAACCGCCCTCAAAAAGGTGGATTTCCTCTATGGTAAGGGACATTATGGGGACTGCAACTTGTTTGTGGTAACTTCCGATTACGAGAAGGATATTGTTCTTAAAAATTTTGGATATAAGGAGAGCGAGATCGCGGTATCTGGATTTGCTCGCTGGGATGTGCTGGAGGACAAATCACAGGGAGGCAGAGACATTCTTCTTATGCCAACTTGGAGAAACTGGCTGGAAGAAGTGGGAGATGAGGTATTTAAGCAAAGCGACTATTATCAAAATTATATGCGCTTTTTAACCTCAGACCGCTTGGCTACCATTTTGGAGAAAAATGATCTTAAATTGAATTTTTATCTCCATCCAAAATTTAGAGATTATATCAATGAGTTTAAGATTGATGCGGAGCGTATTCGCCTGATTCCATTTGGGCAGGAACCGCTGAATGAGCTGATGATGAAATGTCGTATGTTGATTACGGACTACTCCAGTGTATGTTGGGATATGTATTATCAGGGCAAGCCGGTTATTTTCTATCAATTTGACTTGGACGATTACTATGAGCTTCATGGTAGTTACCTTGATATGAGAAAGGATCTCTTCGGACCGCAGGTGGAACAGTTAGAGGATGTCTTTACTGCCTTTGAAAAAATGGTGGAAGATGACTTTAAGTTAGAACCAAAATACGAAGAATTGAGACATTATTATTACAAACATATTGATGACAAAAATAGCCAGCGAATCTGTGATGCTGTTGTAGAAAAAGGCTGGTAAAATACGGGGCATCGCTTCTTGGGATGCCTGTAGAAAAGATAGAAAAGGAGATTACTATGGTATTTAGTAGCACTGTTTTTCTCTTTGCCTTTTTGCCCCTTTTATTATTATTTTATTTTATGGCATCGGACAAATGGAAAAACTATGTACTGTTATTTTTTAGTTTAATATTTTATGCTTGGGGGGAACCGAAATTCCTCCCAATTATGCTGTTTCTTGTCACCCTGGATTATATATTTGCAGTATTGATTGAGAAGACATCGGCAAAGGGATGGAAGAAATTCTGGCTGGTTGCGACTGTGGCCAGCAATATAGGGCTTCTTGCCTACTACAAATATACGATGTTTATTCTGGAAAATGTAAATGGAATCCTTGGCACGTCCATCACCATACCAACGATTGTTTTGCCGATTGGAATATCCTTCTTTACCTTCCAGGCAATGAGCTATGTGATCGATGTATATCGAAAGGACGTACCGGCACAGAAAAATCCCTTCTATGTCATGCTCTATGTCTCCTTGTTTCCGCAGCTGGTGGCAGGACCTATTGTTCGCTACCGCACGGTAGAACAGGAAATACTGAAAAGACATACTTCTCTGGAGGATATGTGCGAGGGACTGGAACGATTTATCATTGGTTTTGTAAAGAAAATTATCATATCCAACAATACGGGTGCAGTGGCAGACGCGATCTACGGAGCGTCCAAGATTGATGCATCGATGGCATGGCTGGGTGTATTTTGTTATACTTTGCAGATTTACTTTGATTTTTCTGCATACTCTGATATGGCCATTGGTCTGGGAAGAATCTTCGGATTTCATTTCGAGGAAAACTTTAATTTTCCTTACATTTCCAAATCCATCACAGAATTTTGGAGAAGATGGCATATATCTTTAAGTTCCTGGTTCCGCGATTATGTGTATATTCCTTTGGGAGGAAATCGTTGCAGCAAGAAAAGACAGATTTTTAATATGCTGGTGGTGTGGTCTCTTACGGGAATCTGGCATGGTGCCAGTTGGAATTTTATCTGCTGGGGACTCTATTATTTCCTTTTCCTGGTGGTGGAAAAATATCTGTTAAAGGACGTATTAGAAAAAGTGCCGGGAATTTTACGACATATCTACGCTTTTGTGGTAGTAATGTTTGGATGGGCGATGTTCCGGGCGGATGATCTTAGCCAGGCTTGGTGGATCATAAAACACATGCTTCGTATGCACGTGACACCGGAGGGATTGGCAAAGACGACGATGTATTTGCATCAATATGGACTGTATATTGCGCTGGGCATTTTGTTCAGTTTCCCGGTTTACAAAAAATTAAAGGAAAAAATAGAAGCAAGCACATCAAAGAACACAGCGATTATATGGAAAGGAATGCACTATACAGGGCTGTTACTGGCCTTTTTGGTGGGAATCCTGTATCTGGTAAATTCCAGTTACAATCCATTTATTTATTTTAGATTCTAAGGAGGGCTTATGAAATATATCAAAATCATATTTTGTGCAGTATTTATTGTCTTTCTTAGTGTGATTGGCATATGCACATTGGATAACTGCATTCCTTCCAGTGAGGATGAGATGCGAAGCTATACGATGTTCCCGGAATTAGATTACAGCCGTCTGACGGACGTGGCGTATCTAAATCAGATCGGGGATGCATTTACGGACCAGCTGGAGTGGAGATGGAACTTTGTGAAAGGATATTTTACTTTGACGAAGGATATTCTCCATCAGTCTACTGTGGGGGATGTCATCGTGGGGAAGGAAGAAGTTCTCTTCAACAAGCCTCTGAATGTCTCCAATTGGACAAAATACAAAAAGAAGCTGGCAGAAACGACAGAAGAGTTAAATAAAGTGGCGAGGGAAGCCTACGAAAAGTATGGCACCAAAACCATCGTGGTGACTATTCCGCGAAGAGATATTTCCATGGACAACTATACGCCGTCCTATTATCCGAATTATCGAAAGGAGTATGCGGAATGTCTGGCAGTGGAACAGGAGGCCTTGGATGAGAGCATTTCCCTCATCGATGCACAGACGTTATTTGACGCCAACAACCCGGAAAAGGACAATCGCTTCTGGTACTACAATGATCACCACATTAACTGTTACGGCGGAGAATTGATCTTAAGCGAGATCATCAAGATTGTGCAGGAGGATTATCCAGAGGTGGAGCAAAAAACACTGGAGGATTATCAGATTCTATCTAAGGAAGTATACGGTGCTCTAAATCGTAAAATTGGTCTTACGGCAAAGGCACCGGAGGAAGAGTTGAACCTTATTCCAGACGGCTGGGAACTTCAGTATGAACGATGGGATGAAGGAAAACGAACAGACCGAGCAATCTTCGATACAGAGGCCAATACCTATTCCGGCGCCTATATGGGAAGCAATTATGGAGAGACTATCGTAAAGACAGATAAGAAGGATTTGCCGAGCATTTATTACAGCGGCTCCTCCTTCACCAATGTATTGGAGGCAATGTCTGTGGCAAGTTTTCAGAATATGTACTCTACAGATTTTCGATTTAATGACACAGATAAGGGTATGATGGACTATATTGATGAATTTCAGCCGGAATATGTGGTATTTATCAGTGGACAGTCCACCGCAACCTTTAATCACAAACATATGAAAACGCATTTGGGGATTGATAAAGACAATGCAGAATTGGATTAAAAACATACAAGTAAAAAAATTAATAAGCTGGGGAATCATCACTGCAATCTGCATTGCGGCAACCTTTGCAGTGGAACTGTTATACTTTAACTATCATTCCTTGTTTGATCATTCAGAAGAATTAGAATTTGCTGTGAATGATAACCTAATAATTAAGAATGATATTGCGAATATTAAATTTTTTGATGTTGGAAATGAAAATAAAAAAATTGTAATTAAATTTAGTGAACCTGCTTATTATCGTAAAGTGAATATTAAATTTGATAATTACAAAACACAGCGATATAAGTTAACTTGGACTGGAAAAGATATTTATGACGTAAAAAAAGAAAAAACTTTAGAAGATATAAAAAAGAGTGGGTATAATAAAGGTGTTTCTAATATCGAAGATGAAATTTATGAGATTACTATTGAGCTTACTGGTTCAAATCGCAGTAATATTACATCAGTAAAGATTTCAAATTCAGTACAAATAAATAGATATAGATTGGTATTGTTATTTACGATTTTTTTTTCCACAGTATTTATGTTGTTAAAAAGAAAATGGTTTAAAGAAAGAATGCATTTGATTTTTTTTGTTTTGGCGTTAGTGTTTTCAATTAGTTTTTGGTTTGTTGAAGATATGATGCAAAGTGGGTGGGATGAAAATGTGCATTTTACACAATCTTATGTTGTTGCGTGTGGAAAAGAAGTGTCTTATACAAAAGCAATTCAGGAACTTGAAGATTTGCCGGAAGAAATCTGGGCAAATACCTATGAGGAACATCGAATGTTGATAGGACATTTTAACAAAGCTCATGAAAAAATAGTAGAGGGAGATATTACACGAAACATATCTTATAAGGATATCTTGTATTTCCCATATATAATATCAATTAAGATATTAAACATGATGGGGTGTAGTTTTTTTCAAATTTATTTTTTATCAAAATTGTCAAGTATGATATGCTATATATTGATTATGACTTATGCAATTAAAATTGCAAAAACAGGGAAGTTATTTTTGGTTACTACAGGAATTATGCCTACGAGGATGTTCATCAATAGTACATATAATTATGATTCGCTAACAGTTGCATTTTTAACACTGGGGTTTGTATTATGGATAAATGAAGTGCTAGAATGCGATAAAAAATTGACTTTAAAAAAAGCAATTATGATAGTGTTATGTTTTTTAATGGGAAGCATTGTGAAACAAGTATATATTGGGTTTGTTTTGCTGATATTTTTGTTGCCTAATACAAAGTTTAAAAATAGCAAACAGAAATGGGCAATTATAGGTGGATTTGCATTAACAGGTGTTATTGTGGCTATGGTCATGGTGACTCCAATGATAAAAAATTATTTAGGTGGAGTATCTATTGCGGGGGACATAAGAGGTGGAAATACCAATGTAACAGGGCAATTTGCAGTAATAGTGGAACATCCAATTGCATATGCAACAATGTTGTTTATACAAATAAAGGATTCTCTAGGTGAATTTTTATTAGGAAGATTTGCCTATGTAAATTTTTCATTCCACAGAAGACCAGAGATGAGCTTTGGGTATATTACAGCAACTATTATGTTAATTTTATTTATGCTGCGAATTGAAGATGGAGATGATAAGGAACTTGTTATAGAAAAAAAATATAAGATAGGAATTGTAGGAGTTTTGATGCTTACGATAATTTTGATATGGTCTGCTATGTATATCGCATATACACCAGTTGGATTAGATTCGATTAATGGAGTGCAGGCAAGATACTATGCACCATTGATTTATCCATTAATGTGTGTATTAAAGTCAAAACATATTGTTTGGAAAGGAAGAAAAGATATGATACATATGGCTATGGTGGGGATAATTGCATTTTTAAATATGTATTGTATCTATAATATTTGTTTCAAACCATGGTCAATTTAAAATTAATGAAGAATATCTTGATGAGGGAAAAATGAAGAAAAATTTTTTGATTGGATTGTCTATTATATGTGTGTATATTTGTTGTGCATGTTCAAATAGTAATGAGATATATATGTTTGAAATGAACAATCAATATTTGTCTGGAATTTATGAAGGAGAAAGACAAGAGAAAAAACCGGAAGGAGTAGGGGCGTTTATAGCTACGGAAAATAAAGATGAGATAGAAAGATATAATGGAAAATGGAGAGCGGGACTTCCGGATGGAGAGGGAAAGATTATCTATCGTAATGGATGTATCTTTGAGGGGACTTTTCATGCAGGAAAGAAGCAAGGAATGGGGACTACCATATATGCAGATGGTAGTTATAGCAAAGTGCGTTATAAAGATGATAAGGCGTATGGAAGAAAAATTTTTTATGATTCGAATGGAGAAAAACAAAAAGTAGAGTATTGTTATGATGGAAGAACTTTATCCGAGATAAAGCAGGAGATAGTAGAATTCTCTTATGAAGACGTATTGTCTGATCCGAAAGCTTATAGGGGAACAATTGTGTGCATAGAGGGAAAGATAAAAATACAATATGAAACAATAGATCGTTCTTATATAGTATTAGAAGATTCAAGGGGAAAAATATTTATAATATATTATGACGAATCGGTAGGTTCAATTTTTGAACAAGTATATGTTCCAAATAATTTGAAGATAGGGGAGAAAATAGTTATATATGGGACGATAGATGATTGCAATGACGAAATTTTATACAAAAAAGACTCTGAAACAGTTTTTTTTAAACGTATTGATGGCACGAGAGTATTTGTGAATGCTATATCTATAGAGAGAGAGGGCATTATAATACCTGATGAAATAACATACGAAACTTTAAATGTATATATGGATTATTTTAGAGAGGAGGAATATAGCGATAGTGGGAAAATAAAAAATATTGTAGTTGAATATGAAAAAAATAGAATATATTATGCGATAGAAAATAAAAAAGGTCAGATATACTATTTGGTGAAACGACATAAAAAAGAGGGGGAAATATACTCAATTGGAGAAACCGTAACATTTGTTGCCAGAGGAAAAGGATACTATAAGGTTGTGGCAGATGAAGAAAACACTGCATATCAAAAGTATCCACTTTTAATTATAAAAAAAGTGGAAAGGGAAAATAATGGAGAAGAGTAAAAAAAATGAAAAAGCATTAAAAACATTGTTTTCAAATACCATGATGATGTACATAGTACAAATTTCAAATTATATATTTCCATTACTGACGTTTCCTTATTTGACTAGAGTTTTGGGAGCAGAAAAATATGGAATTGTGGTATTTGCAAATGCGATTATGGCATATTTTCAAACATTAATCGAGTTTGGATTTCTTTTGTCAGCAACAAAGGAGTGTGCGATCAATAGAGACAATAAACAAAAGTTAGAAGAAATAGTAT
>CAYLUV010000074.1:0-11043 GCA_964386955.1 uncultured Lachnospiraceae bacterium | reverse complement strand
CCGTATTTCCGGGCTTTTTCGTGTTGTCCCTATTATCAATCACTCCCATTCCCTGTACCACGCCGCCCGTTAACGAGAGCAATTCCTTATCTGTAATCTCAAATAATATTCCCTGTTTTTTATTTCGATCGGAACCATCTACCTTTAATATTTTGATTTCGTAGTCTTTTAGTTCCCCATTTAGCTGAATCCTTAGGCTTGCTTTTCCTTCCTTTACTTCCTGCTTATAGGCCACCTCCATCGGTTCCATATTGGTGAGTTTCTTTGCATTGCATTGAAGGATACCATAGATGCCTCGATCTCCATTTTCTTTGATCTGACCTAAGTATTCTCCCAGACCATATTTTACTTGACCGATCAGTTCGCCGGGATTTCCCTTTTCTCCCTTTTGGATGGATAGGATTTTTGCCTCGTAAAGGCTGCCGTCTCCAATGTCCATCTGGGTTCCTGTATCGTAGTCATTGATACCATGACCCAATGCACCAAATTTATTTCCATCAATATAAGTGATGGTGCCAAGTCCTTGGGTGTCATCCCGAAGCCAGATGCCCAGTTTGTACAGACCTTCCTCTGTCATAACCGGGGTGAAGGAGATATGGATTTCTTTCTCACCACGATATAGTTCTACGGTTACTTCTTTTCCTTGGGAGTCCATAATAATCTGGCGAAATTCCTCTTTGGAATTTACTGTTTTTCCATTTATCTTTCTTATATAATCCCCTGCTTTTACTTTATTTTTGGCTGGTTCGTAATTTTTCCCATCTTTTCCTTTTATACTTTGTGTGTCTAACACCAGCAGTCCCTTCGTTTTTACATAGATTCCCACGGGAACCCCACAGGGGATGACCTTTTTGGGGGATACCACTTTCACAGAGGTTTCCTTTAACTCAATGAAACCAAAAAGGCTACTTTTTAAAGTGTAGTTTCCTGTGACATTTTCCTTTGTAACAATATGAAAGGTTTTGTTTAAATTAATATTTTCCGCCGATGTATTTTTGCCGAAAATGCTTCCTTTTCCAGGCACATCGCAGGTAATACTGGCTGTTTTTCCTGAAGTGACATGAATTTCGTCTGGAATGGATGTCTTGGCGGACAAGAAAAAGGCATATCCCAGACATAATAAATCAAAAAATAGTAAAAAATAAAGCGAAAGTCTATACAGATTCTTTCGCTTATTTTTTTGATACTTATATTCCATGGCAGTTCCTTCTTTCCTTTTTAGGATTATTATGATGAAGTTTCTGCCCTTTCAATCAGTATTTTTTTACTTTCTCTGCCATATCTTTCATTTCTCTGGCACTGTTTAAGATACCATCGGTAATCTCCACGCCGCCAAGCATTCTGGCGATTTCTGCGATGGATCTTTCCCTCTCCATCTTTAAAATGGAAGTGGTAGTTCTGGTATCTTCTACCTTTTTTTCAATAAAATAATGGTTATCTGCCATAGCTGCAATCTGTGGCAAATGAGTGATGGCAATCACCTGATGACTTCCAGCAATATGGGACATCTTTTCTGATACCATCTGAGCCGTTCTTCCACTGATTCCCACGTCAATCTCATCAAAGATTAAGGTATCGATAGTGTCCACCTTTGCCAAAATGGATTTGATTGCCAGCATAATTCTTGAAAGTTCACCACCGGAGGCAATCTCTGGCAATGGCTTTAAAGCTTCTCCCGGATTGGTGGATATTAAAAAGCAGACTTCATCATAGCCATTGGCGCTGTAATGGTCTACCTTTGTAAATGCCGCCTCAAAGGCCACATCCAAAAAGTTCAAGTCTATTAAGGCTTCCTTGATGGCCTTAGATAATTCCACCGCAAATGTTTTTCTCTTCTCAGAAAGCATTTCACATAAAGCATCTAAGGTTTTCTTTGCCGTTTCCTGCTGCGTCTTTAATTCCTGTATCTTTTCTTCCAAATGACTCAGCTGTTCCATCCGTTTTTTCTGTTTTTCAAGATATTCTTTGATTTTTTCGATGGAATTACCATATTTCGATTTGAGACTGTGAATCAGATTGATTCTATCCTCTGTCTCTCGAAAGGCTTCATCGTCAAATTCTAGAGAAATCAGATACTCTGACAATTCGCGATTGATGTCATTGCAAAGGTTATCCAATTCCTGCATCTGGCTGCCAAGGCTTTCTGCCTCCTCGTCCAGACTGACAATGGATGCAAATTGCCTTACGGCTCTTCCCAGCACATTGCCCACAGAACTGCCATCCTCGTACCCCATCAAACGATACACTTCTCCAGCAGTCTCCATAAGAGTGCGGCTATTGCACATTTTTCGATAGTCCTTCTCTAAAAGCTCATCTTCCCCCTCGGTCAAGCGAGCATTTTCGATTTCTTCTATCTCAAACTGTAAAAAGTTGATTTCCCTCAGACGTTCTTCCTCGTCCATATCCAACTCTTTTAATTCTTTTTCTATCTTTTTGTAAATGCCATAGGCATCTGCCACCTGTTCCTTTAGAGGCTGGATTTCTTTTCTTCCATAGGAATCTATGATCTCCAGGTGTGCCTTCTTATGAAGAAGTGACTGGTGTTCATGCTGTCCATGAATATCAATTAGCAGAGAAGATACTGCCTTTAACAGACTCAAGGTAACGGTTTCCCCGTTGATCTTGCTAATGGAGCGGTTGCGCATAATTTTTCTGGAAATGATTACTATTCCTTCCTCATCCATCGGAATATCCAATGCACGAATCTTATCCAAAATTTCTTCGTTGTCTACAGAAAATACCAGCTCCACCATGCCGTACTCGGCATCTTTTCGAATAAAATCCTTGGAGATCTTTGCTCCCAGCGCAGCGTTGACGGAGCCCAGCAAAATAGATTTACCTGCTCCGGTCTCTCCGGTGAGAATGTTTAAATGCTCTCCAAAATCCACCTCAATCTCCTGAATCAAGGCCATATTTTTTACATGTATATTAAGTAACATCCGTTTCCTTCCCTACTTAATTTCTCTTTTTAAGCTTTCGATGGCCTCCACTGCATACTCGTTGTCCTTGGCAAAGCATGCAATGGTATCATCCCCAGCAATGGTTCCCACGATTCCATCAATTCCAAGGGAATCAATGGCGGTGGCACAAGCCATCCCCATACCTGCTACCGTATGAATCACCACAATGTTTTGTGCCGCTTCCATCCGCACAATGGCATCCGTCAGCACACGCTTATACTTCTTGTCAATATGAAGCTCTCTGCTCTTTAGCGCGATGTACTTTTGTCTGCCGCCGGGATAGGCAAGTTTTGTCAGCTTCAGTTCCCGAATATCCCTGGAAATCGTCGCCTGGGTGGTGGTGAATCCTGCTTCCGCCAGTTTCTCCGCCAATTCATCCTGGGTTTCGATATTATATTTTTCAATGATTTCGATTATTTTTTCCTGCCTTTTTGCTTTCATATGTTTACCCTTTACACTTCCTGTGATTTGTTCAATTTGTTGCGTAAAATGTCATAGAAGTTATTTTCTTTCATTTTGAGCAAATATACTTTTTCTGAAGCAGGGGCTACACGGATGCGGTCACCGGGCATCAATTCCACTCCCGTCTGACCGTCAAAGGTAGCGATGGCTTCTTCTTCCTGTGTTCTTCGGAGACGTCCAATCTCGATGCAGATATCATCAGAAGGCACTAAAACGTGGCTTCTCGCTCCCATGGAATGGGGACAAATCGGCGTAACCAGCATAATATCTGCCTTTGGCGATACCACCGGACCTCCTGCAGAAAGGTTATATCCTGTAGAACCAGTAGGGGTAGATACGATAAGACCATCCCCACGGTACGTATCCATAGGTTTTCCATTGACGCGAATCTTACATTCCATCATACGGGAAATACCACTTCTGGTAATAACCAGATCATTTAGGGCAAGACCACTGGAAATAATCTCTCCCTCATGGTAAATATCTCCCCGTAACATCATGCGTTCGCCTACAATATAGTCATCCGCCAGCAGGCGGTCTAATGCTTCTTCCACATTGGACACTTCCACATCTGCTAAAAATCCCAATGTTCCTTTGTTGATTCCAATGATAGGTATTCTTTTTTCTGCCACTACTCTGGCCGTTTGCAGAATAGTTCCATCTCCGCCAATTACGATAATACATTCTGTATCCAGCGCAAGATCTGGAATTTCTTCATATTCACTTCCAAGATCCGCCAATACCTGACACACTGCCTCGTTTTTCTCCAAATGGTTTACAACCCGGCGAGTCACAGACAAATCTGCATCCTTTTGTCGATTGGTAATCAATACAAAATTTTTCATGACTGTTTCCTTTATTCTGTCTTATCTAATGTCTGATGGGATGCCTCTACTACCTGATCAATGATCGGTGTCCAATCTTTTTCTTCCTGTTGTTCCTCATTTTTTAAATGAAGAAGGTATTCAATATTTCCCTCCGGACCTTTTACCGGGGAGAAATCCAGATGAATTGGAGCAAATCCAATGGACACGGCGTAGGAAAGCACCATCTCAATAACCTCTTTATGTACCTTTTTGTCCCTTACTACTCCCTTTTTGCCAACCTTTTCTCTGCCAGCCTCAAACTGTGGCTTAATAAGGCACACTACTTCTCCTGCTGGCGCCAAAAGATTTTTCACTGGAGTTAAAATCTTTGTAAGGGAGATAAAAGATACATCGATGGAAGAAAAATCAATAGGAACTGGTACCTGTTCCTGAGTTACATAGCGCATATTGGTACGTTCCATACACACAACTCTCTCATCGTTGCGCAGCTTCCATGCCAACTGTCCATGTCCCACATCGATGGAAAATACCTTTGTTGCTCCATTTTGCAGCATGCAGTCTGTGAAACCTCCTGTGGAAGCCCCTACATCCATACAAGTTTTTCCATCCAAGGAAAGATCAAACTCTTCCATGGCTTTTTCCAGCTTCAAACCACCGCGGCTGACATATTTCAAAGTATTGCCGCGGACTTCTATCTTTACTGTTTCTTCAAAGGAGGAACCTGCCTTATCTTCTTTCTGTCCATCCACGTAGACAATCCCTGCCATAATGACAGCCTTTGCCTTCTCTCGGGACGCTGCAAGTCCTCTTTCTACTAACATCACATCTAGTCTTTGTTTCATACAAATCCTCTATTCTACTTCTTCTAAAGTTTCTTTGATACGCACAGCCATCTTCTCTGCGGTCAAACCGTAGCGGTCCCGAAGCTGTGGAATACTTCCGTGTTCTAAATAGATGTCTGGAAGGCTGATTGGAAGGATCCGCACCGAATCTTTTTGCTGTCCTGCCCAGTATGTGACAGCACTTCCATAGCCGCCGGAAGCAATATTATCCTCGATCGTCACAATCAGATCGTGATTTTCTTTTAACTGTTCCAAAAGTGTCTCATCCAATGGTTTTACAAATCTGGCATTGATCAAAGTCGGTGTAAAACCTTCCTCTTCCAATATGAGAGAAGTCTCATAAGCCGCTTCCATCATGTTTCCAACGCCAAGAATCGCCACTTTTTTCCCCTTCTTTAGCACCTCACTCTTTCCATATTCCATAGGTGCCTTATATTCCTTCATGCCATAGCAGGCACTTCCCCTTGGATATTTTATTGCCACAGGACCGTCAAAGGTAAGAGCATAATCCATCATCTGGGAAAGCTCATAGCGGTTCTTTGGCGCCAAAATCGTCATCCCCGGAATGGAGGAAAGGAAGGAAATATCATAAATTCCTTGATGGGTCTCTCCATCTGCTCCTACAATTCCAGAACGATCAATGCAGATCGTCACTGGCAGTTTCTGCAGACATACATCGTGAAGTACCTGATCGTAGGCTCTTTGTAAGAAGGTGGAATACAGTGCCACCACTGGTCGCATACCCATAGATGCCAGTCCCGCTGCAAAGGTAATGGCGTGTTCTTCCGCAATTCCCACATCAAAGAATCGATTTGGAAAATGCTCTTTAAAAAGATGCAGTCCCGTTCCCGTAGGCATAGCTGCCGTAATGGCTACAATACGGTCGTTGGTTTCTGCCATCTTCACCAGTTTTTTAGCAAAACAGTCGGTGTAAGTGGCCACTTCCTTTTTCTGTATGGATTTTCCTGTGGAAAGATCAAAGGAATCAATGCCATGAAACCTGGAAGGATTTCTCTCTGCAATAGGATAGCCTTTTCCCTTTTTTGTTCTTACATGGATAACAATAGGCTCATGCAGTCGTTTTGCCCGCTCCAATACTGCTACCAATTCTTCCACATTGTGTCCATCCACGGGACCAATATACGTAATATCCATCTCCTCAAAAAACATACCTGGAACAAAAAGCTGTTTGATGGAGTCCTTTGATCTTTTTAAGGTCTTTGCCACACTGTCACCGATACCCGGAATGTTGGTCAGGCCTTTTTTTACATTTTCCTTAAACTCCACATAAGCGTTGTCCGTGCGCATCCGATTGAGATACTTGGACATACCTCCCACATTTTCAGAAATGGACATGTTGTTGTCATTTAAAATAACGATAAAATTCTTCTTGTCTTTGCGAAGCTGAGACATATTGTTCAGTGCCTCGTAAGCCATGCCGCCGGACAGAGCGCCATCTCCAATCACTGCCACCACAGTCTCATCTGTCCCCTTGATATTTCGAGCCATAGCCATGCCAAGAGCCGCAGAGATGGAGGTAGAACTGTGTCCCACTCCAAAGGCATCACAAGGGCTTTCGTCTATTCTCGGGAATCCACAAAGTCCATCCAGCTTTCGCAGCGTAGTAAATTCCTCTTTTCGCCCTGTAAGAATCTTATGCACATAGGCTTGATGCCCCACGTCATATACAATCTTATCCTTTGGCAGATCAAGCACCAGATGCAATGCCATGGTAAGTTCCACAACCCCAAGATTGGAAGCCAGATGTCCTCCCGTCTTTGAAACATTTTCCAATAAAAATGCTCTGATTTCCTCCGCCAGTTCGTTCCACTGTTCCTTTGGAACATTTTTTATATCATTTTCTTTTTGGATTGTATCAAGTACAAAATCCGTATTTATCATAGTACGCACCCCATTTTATGCTTACTTTTTGTAGATTACCCAGTCAAAAAGACTGACCTTTTCTACATCTTTCTATGAATCAAAGAAAGCAATAACTCCCTCAAAAATTCATTTTTATATGGAAGAGCATCCAATGTTTCAATGGCTTCCATGGTATATGCTTCCACATCCTTTGCCGCTTCTTCCAGGCCTTTGATGGAAACATAGGTAACTTTCCCCTGTTCCTCATCGCTTCCCACTGGCTTTCCAAGCTCCTCTGTGGTACTGGTAACATCCAAAATGTCATCTTGAATCTGGAAGGCAATTCCTATATTTCTTGCCACCAACTCCACTGCTTTTACCTGTTCTTCCTCTGCCCCTGCAAGAATGGCACCAATCATCATGGCACATTCGATCAAGGCACTTGTTTTTAATCGATGAATGAAAAGAAGCTGTTCTTCGTTGATCTGCTGCCCGGTCCAAAGAACGTCTGCCACCTGTCCGCCAATCATACCGTAAATGCCCGGTTTCTGTGATAACACACGAATAGCCTTGCCAATCTTTGTCGCATCTGCTCCCTCCACATCGAAGGCTTTACAGGCAGTCTCAAAGGCATAATTCAGCAAAGAATCCCCCGCTAAAATCGCCATATCCTCCCCGTAGACAACGTGAGCTGTCTTTCTTCCTCTTCTATATTCGTCATTGTCGAGAGCTGGAAGATCATCGTGCACCAGGGAATAGGTGTGAATCATCTCAATGGCTGCCATAAAGGGTTCCACCACTTTTCCTTCTCCGCCAAACAGACGGAAGGTTTCCTCCATCAACATAGGGCGAAGTCTTTTGCCGCCAGCTTTAAAGGTATAATGCATGGCATCAATGACAATCTTTTGATTTCCCTCTATGGCTGGAAGATATGGATATATCACCTGCTCTACCTCTTTTGCTCTCGCTGCAATCTTTTTCTCTATCATCATAGCGCTCCTCCATCCTCTCTTAAAAGGATCACTTCTTTTTCTATGGTATCCAGGGTACTCTGGCATTTCTCCAGCAGCTTCATTCCCTTTTTATAATCTGCAAATGCCTCCGAAAGACTGGTATCTTCCGCCTCCAAATGGGCAATCAACTGATCCAGTTCCTTGTAGGCATCTTCTATCTGAAATTTATTCTTCGCCATGAGCTTCCTCCTTTGTCTCCTCCGCCGTAGCAAATATTTTTCCGTCGGAAAGCTGAATTTCAATGGCATCCCCCGCTGTCACATCCTGAATAGACAAGACAGGCTTTTCTTTCACTGTCACGTAACCATAGCCTCCCACCAGACGTTGCAACGGTGACAAATCATTTAACCGTTGGGCTTTTAGTAAAAAAGCGTGACGATAAGACTTACATTTTTGGTCCATGGACTGGCAGAGCCGTTCCATCAGCCTCGCCTGGGTCATCTTGTAATCCAACAAGCGATTTTCTGGATGAAGATAAGAAAACGTCTTTCGGTAATTTTCCACCGCTTCCCTATTTTTCTTTATTCTTCCCTGTATACAATAATTCAATCGCTGCTGATAAAAATTCAATCGCTCCAAGGTTACAAAAACATCTGGAATCGCCAGTTCACAGGCTGCTGACGGTGTTGACGCCCGAAGATCTGCCGCATAATCGGCAATGGTGGTATCCGTTTCATGGCCGGTACCAGAGATAATCGGCGTGTTAGCCTCATATATCGCCCTTGCCACAATCTCCTCGTTGAAGGCCCACAAATCTTCCATGGAACCTCCTCCACGGCCAATGATAATGGTATCCAGTCCCATCCGATCCAGCGTTCGAATTCCTCTGGCAATGGACGCAGCAGCTCCTTCTCCCTGTACTTTGGCAGGATAAAGGTATAACTGCACATAAGGGTTTCGTCGCTTGGCAATCTGCATAATATCCTGCACTGCCGCACCGGTAGGGGCTGTGACGATACCCACTTTCCCCGGATGAGAGGGAATTTCTTTTTTTATCTCATGGTCAAAAAGACCTTCCTCATAAAGTTTCATCTTCAGCCGCTCAAATTCTGCATAGAGTGCCCCATCTCCAGCCAATTCAATCTCCTTGGCATAGAGCTGATAGGTACCCTCTCGTTCATACAGGCTGATTCGTCCAGCCACCAGAACACTCTGTCCATTTTCCATACGAAAAGTAAGCCCTTCTCTTCTGTCTCCTGCGAACATAACGCAGGCAATGGAGGAGGACTCATCTTTTAGGGAAAAATAAATATGTCCGGAGGAGTGATACTTTACGTTTGACACTTCCCCCTTCATATAGACACGTGTCAGCATATAGTCGCTGGCAAACATACGCTTAATATAGGCGTTAATCTGGCTGACTGTAAAAATTCTCTTTGTTTTCACACTGAACCCTTCTTATCCAAGTTTGGCAAGAATTCCGTTGATAAATCTTGGTGCCTCATCACTGCTGTAAACCTTTGCCAGTTCCACCGCTTCATTGATTGCAACACTCTTTGGTATATCATCATCTTTTAAGATTTCATAAACCGCAAGACGTAAGATAGCAAGCTCTGTCTTACCAAGACGTTCCACTTTCCATCCTTTACTGTTTTCTGCAATGGCAGCATCCAGTTCATCCATGCATGCAATGATAGCTTTCGCTTTCTCACAGATATAGGTAATGTCCTTTTCGGACACTTCTTCCTCTTCCAGTTCTGCAAGACGAATGGCAAGCTGTTCGTTCATCTCTTCATCCTGGTGAAATTCCAGGCGGAAAATAATCTTAAAAATATTTTTTCTCAGTTCGCTTCTTGTCATGTTGTTCTCTCCGTTCGTATAATTATTCCTTATCAAATGCGATTCCTGCAATGCGAATATTTACTGTATCTACCGTAAGTCCAGTCATTGTCTCCACAGAACTCTTTACTTTATCCTGCACGTTTTTGCACACTTCCGGAAGATTCACTCCGTATTTTAACTCTAAGGAAAGATCCATAGATACGGTTTCTTCGTCGATGGTCACTTTTACGCCTCTGGATAAGTTCTTTACCCCCAGTTTGCTAATCAACTCACTGGTAATGTTGCCGGACATTCCCACAACACCTTCCACCTCTGTAGCAGAGATTGCTGCAATCATAGAAATAACGTCATCTGCGATGCGTACTTCTCCAAACTGTGTGTTTTCTTTTAATTTATAAGAATTGTTTTTGTTCTCTGTTTCTTTTGCCATTTTATAACTCCTTCCTTTCGGATGTACTTTTTTCTGCATTCTTACCACCACTTCGGATAACCTTTATCCCAAATAAGCCTAGCTCCCCTAGAATAAAAATGCATATTTATTACATTATACCAAACATCCATTCAAATGCAAATCAAATATTTTTTATTCTTTTATTTTCATTTTGGTAATAATAATTTCATCCAGATCACAATCGCAGGTACGAGACACTGCATCCTCAATCTGCGCCTTGGACACATCAGAAAGATCCTGACTTGCCACTGCCACATCCACCGTATCCTCATTGATGGTAACCACCGCATTTAAAAATCCCTTCGTACTGAGAAGTTCTTCCGCCGCTGTCTGCTTTTCCATACGGTCAGAAAGTCGCGCCATCTGATCGATTGCCTCCTGCTTTTGCCCTTCCTCCAAATTGGTGTTGTTGATAATACTTTCCAGATTTTCCTTAGCCTTGGCATGGGACTGTTCCCGATTCAGTTTTGCATCTGCCACAAAACTTTCCACACTGGCAGAGGTCAAAACAGCCTCTCCAATCTCTCCCTCCGGAATCTCCAGGTCATCGCTGACATTTTGCACCATAGTTTCCTGCTCCTCCGACACCATAGAGATGTCCTTTCCGGAAAAATTCAGATAACCTGCCGCAGCAATCATAATAGCCAGTGAAGTAATGATGATCTGATTTTTTTTGAGTATTTTTTTCATGCTCCATCCTCCATCTTTAATACTTTTATTTTATGTGGCTCCACTGGAAATAATGCCTCCACAGCCTCCGTTACCGCATTTACTACGATGGAATTATCGCCGCCCTCCATCACCACCAGCGCGCCCTCAATCACCGGTTCCACTTCCTTAATC
>CAYLUV010000073.1:0-11320 GCA_964386955.1 uncultured Lachnospiraceae bacterium | reverse complement strand
TCTTTGAAAACCAGGCTTTTAAAACAGCTATGGAAAACTGCAAAAAGAATGACTCTGCGCTTCATTTATATGGATTATTATCCGACGGTGGTGTACACAGCCACAACACACATCTCTACGCTTTATTAGAAATGGCGAAAAGAGAAGGTCTTACAAAAGTATTTGTACATTGCTTCTTAGACGGTAGAGATACAGCACCTACCTCCGGTCTTGGATTTATCAAAGAATTGATGGCGAAGATGGAAGAAATCGGTGTAGGTCAGATTGCAACTATCGAAGGACGTTACTATGTAATGGATAGAGATAACCGTTGGGATCGTGTAGAAAAAGCATACAATGCATTAGTGATGGGAGAAGGCGTATTAGCAGAAGATCCTGTGAAGGCTATGGAAGAATCCTATGCCAACGATGTAAACGATGAATTCGTACTTCCAACTGTTATCTGCAAAGACGGAAAAGCAATTGGTTCTATCAATGCAAATGATTCCATCATTTTCTTCAATTTTAGACCAGACCGTGCAAGAGAAATCTCCAGAGCAATGTGCGACGGAAGTTTTGACGCATTTGAAAGAAAGAAAGGCTTTATGCCACTGACATACGTTTGCTTTACAGAGTACGATGCAACGATTCCAAACAAGATTGTTGCATTCCACAAAGTAGAAATCACAAACACATTTGGTGAATTCCTTGCAGCAAACGGCAAGAAACAGCTTCGTCTTGCAGAGACAGAAAAATACGCTCACGTAACATTCTTCTTCAATGGCGGTGTGGAAGTGCCAAACGAAGGGGAAGATAGAATCCTCGTAAAATCTCCATCTGTAGCTACTTATGATTTACAGCCAGAGATGAGCGCATTGGAAGTAGGAGACAAATTAGTAGAGGCTATCAAATCTGACAAGTACGATGTAATCATCGTGAACTTCGCAAACCCAGATATGGTAGGTCACACTGGTATCGTAGATGCAGCAGTAAAAGCCATCGAGACAGTGGACGGCTGCGTAGGAAAAGCAGTGGAAGCATTAAAAGAAGTAGATGGACAGATGTTTATCTGTGCAGACCACGGAAATGCAGAACAGCTTGTTGATTATGATACACAGGCTCCATTTACAGCCCACACAACAAATCCAGTACCATTTATCTTAGTAAATTACGATGAAGCGTACACATTAAGAGAAGGCGGCTGCTTAGCAGACATCGCACCAACTCTCATTGAAATGATGGGTATGGAACAGCCAAAAGAAATGACAGGTAAATCTTTACTTGTAAGAAAATAATATCATTGATGAGATAAAATCCTCTTTCCGCAGATAGAACGTAATCTGTGGAAAGGGGATTTTTTTATTGTTTGTATCAAATTGACGATACGGAAGATATATGTGATAATATCTTTGGCAAAGACAGAAATCGAAAAAAGATTTTTGCAATACGAAAGATTCGGAAGGGCAATACTATGTACTATTTTATTATAAATCCCAAAGCCAGATCGGGGAAGGCTGCGGACATTTGGCGGGAGATTAAGGCACTGTGTGATAAAAAAGAAATTGAATATCGCTATGTATATACCAACTATGCGGGACAGATGACAGATATTATGAAGCGTCTAACCGCTTCCGGGGAGCCAAAGCATATCGTCATATTGGGCGGTGACGGCAGTTTCAATGAGGCGGTAAATGGCCTGCTAAATCCAGACATTCATAAACTTACATTTCTTCCAGCAGGCTCCGGCAATGACCTTTCCAGAGGATTGGAACTGACAAAGGAACCTTTGGAATTGTTTCAGCAGATGGTGGAAGAAGACGATGCGGGAGAAGAACTGCAGGAACGATACATAGATCTTGGCTCCGTTACCTATCAGCAGAAAGGGGAAGAGAAGGAAAGGCTCTTTTCTGTCAGCTGTGGCCTCGGATTTGATGCGGGAATTTGCAAAGAAGCCAACACTTCTCGCCTAAAAAAGATATTAAATAAGATACACTTAGGGAAATTTTCCTATGTTATCATCGGGGTAAAACAGCTCTTTACCTGGAAACCTCAGCCTGCCCTTTTGTGGCTGGATGACGCCCAGGAACCGATGCGATTGGAACGGTTTCTTTTTATGTCAGCCCATGTAAACCCTTACGAGGGCGGCGGTTATCCTTTCTGTCCGGAGGCAAAAAACGATGATGGATATTTGGATTTATGTGTGGCGGCGGGTCTGCGTCTGCCATCCCTTTTTCCGTTGGTACTGCTCTCAAAATATGGAAAACATGTGGGAAAGAAGGGAGTTCACATCATTCGATGTAAGAAAGTACGGATTCAGGTGGAAGAAGCCCTGGCATTCCACACGGACGGCGAGGTACATGAGGATCAAAGAGAGGTAACAATCTGTTCTAACGCTACGGGATACTGGCTGATTTCCTAACAAGGTATAAATTTCTCTGTTTTTGTTCATACTGGAAAATAAAACAAAATGAAAGGAACAGGGAAATGGAAAGTGGATATGAGATTGCTAAAGTAAGTGCCTTGGAGGTATTGGATTCCAGGGGAAATCCCACGGTGGAAGTGGAAATGACATTAAAAAACGGAGCGAAGGGGACTGCTATGGTGCCATCGGGGGCATCTACTGGGCGATATGAGGTGTTGGAGCTTCGAGACCAGGAAAAGCGATATGGAGGAAAGGGTGTGGAAAAGGCGGTAATCAATGTCAACACCAGAATTGCAGATCGTTTGATGGGGATGAACGCACTAGAACAGATGGAGATTGACCGGGTGCTGGTGGAGGCGGACGGAACGGAAAATAAGTCCCGCTTTGGTGCCAACGCAATACTGGGAGTTTCCATGGCATGTGCCAAGGCGGCAGCGGCAGCACTTTCTTTGCCATTATACCGCTATTTGGGCGGCGTATGTACCTACAAAATGCCGATTCCTATGATGAATATTTTAAATGGAGGATGTCACGCCAAGGGAAATACGGTGGATTTTCAGGAATTTATGATTGCACCCATTGGGGCAGAATCCTTTCAGGAGGCCCTTCGCATCTGTGTGGAAATTTATCACACCTTGAAAAAAGTGCTGGAAGAAAAAGGACTTTCCACCGGAGTGGGAGATGAGGGCGGTTTTGCTCCAAATCTTGCTGATGCAAAGGAAGCCTTGCAGCTTATTGTGACAGCCATAGAAAGAGCCGGATATCGACCGGGAGAGGAGATAAAGATTGCTCTGGATGTGGCGGCATCGGAGCTTTATGATGAGACGAAGGAGCGGTACTATTTTCCAGGAGAAAGCAAAATGACAGGAAAAGAGATATACCGCAACGCAGAGGAAATGGTACAGTATTACGAGGAATTAATCAGTGAATTTCCTATCTTTTCTATTGAAGATGGGCTTTCTGAGGATGATATGAAGGGCTGGAAGGTGCTTACCTATCGTCTGGGAAATAAGATTCAACTGGTGGGAGATGACCTTTTTGTGACAAACAGAAAGCGGTTAAAACAGGGGATAGAAGACGGCATTGCCAATGCAATTCTGATTAAGATGAATCAGATTGGCACCTTGACGGAGACCATCAAGGCGGTGGAGCTGGCAAAAAGTGCAGGGTATCGAACCATTATTTCCCATCGTTCTGGGGAGACGGAGGACACCACCATTGCAGATCTTGCGGTGGCATTAAACGCAGGACAGATTAAAACGGGCGCCCCTTGTCGAGGGGAACGGACCGCAAAATACAACCGTCTGCTTCGTATCGAAGAGATGCTGGGAAAGAACAGCATCTATGAAAAGAGACCAAAACCATGAAAAATAAAGAAAAGACTTGTAACTAAGACTATTTTATGGTATCCTAAGCTATAGTTGAGTTTAAAATGAGCACAGGAGGTGTAGAATAGATGAAGACAGCACTTACAGTATTATTTATTATTATTTGTGTTGCTATGGTTGTATTGGTAGCCATGCAGGAAGGAAAAGAAGCAGGTCTTGGAACCATCAGCGGTATGGGAGACACATATTGGGGCAAGAACAAAGGACGTTCCAAAGAAGGTATGTTGATCAAAGCAACAACTGTTTGCTGCGTGTTATTCTTTGTAGTAGCCGTTGCATTATGTCTCGCTCTGTAATATAAGAGATTTTTAACTGCTGCAAAAGATGCTGAATCTTTTGCAGCTTTTTTCATATAAAAATATAGGAGAAAAGATGAATCGAGAATTATTAGAAGAAAAGAAACAAATGATCCTTGCTTTCATGGAGGATGAATCCTATCGTCCTATGAAGTTAAAGGAGATGTGTTACGTTTTGCAGGTGAGTCCTGTGGAAAAATACATTCTTTCTGAGATTTTGATGGAACTGATCAAAGAAGGACGAATTGAACAGACCAAGAAGGGAAAATACCAGCTTGCCAAAACAGAGTTTGTCAGCGGCATTTTTGATGCTACCCAGCGCGGCTTTGGTTTTGTGCGGGTGGAAGGGATGGACCGGGATGTATTTATTCCGGAGGCAGAGGTTCACGGTGCTTTTCATCAGGACGAGGTTTTGGTGGAGATTACAGACAAAAATGAAGGCAGCAAGAAGAGTATGGAAGGCCGCGTGGTGAAGGTTTTAAAGCGTGGCATAGAGACTCTGGTGGGCACCTTTGATCAGAATAAAAAATCTGGCTTTGTGATGCCGGATAATCAGAAAATTCCAGTGGATATCTATATTCCAGCCACCCGTACCAAGGGGGCAAAGGATGGACATAAAGTTGTAGTAAAGATTACAGACTATGGTAAAAAGAACAAAAAACCGGAGGGAATTGTGACGGAGATTATCGGTCACATCAACGATCCGGGAACAGACATCATATCCGTGGTGAGAGGTTATGAGATTCCAGTGGAATTTCCAAAGGATGTGCGAAGAGAAGTGCGGGATATTCCGGAGGAACTTCAGCCGGAGGATTACAGAGGGCGTTTGGATCTTCGAAAAATGCAGACAGTCACCATCGATGGGGAAGATGCCAAGGATTTGGACGATGCCATTACTCTCTATCGGGATGAACAGGGGTATCATCTTGGGGTTCATATTGCGGATGTAAGCCATTATGTGACGGAAGGCTCTGCACTGGACCAGGAAGCAATCAAGCGAGGCACCAGCGTTTATCTGGTAAATAAGGTTATTCCTATGCTTCCCCAGGAACTTTCCAACGGTATCTGTTCCTTAAATGAAGGAAAAGACCGTTTGGCCCTTTCCTGTATGATGGATATTGATGAGACGGGAAAGGTAATTGCCCATAAGATTAGTAATACAGTGATCTGTGTGGATCGCAGAATGACTTACACGGCGGTAAATGCTATTATTACAGAGCAGGATCCAAAAACTATGGAAGAATACAAAGAGTTGGTTCCTATGTTCCAGTTGATGGCGGAGCTTTCCAAGCTGCTGCGTCAAAAACGTCATCAGAGAGGTTCCATCGATTTTGATTTTCCAGAATCTAAGATTATTTTGGACAAGAAGGGAAAACCGGTGGATATCAAGGCATACGAGAGAAATGCAGCTACCCGCCTGATTGAAGACTTTATGCTTCTTGCCAATGAGACGGTGGCAGAGGATTATTTTTGGCAGGAACTGCCTTTTATTTATCGTACCCACGAATCTCCGGATGGAGAGCGAATTGCTCGTCTGGAGGCGATGATTCGCGGATTTGGCTATTATCTGAAGACAGGAAGTGATCACATTCATCCAAAGGAGATTCAAAAGCTCCTGGGACGAATTGAGGGTACACCGGAAGAACCGATGATTAGCCGTCTGGCACTCCGTTCCATGAAGAGGGCGAAATATACTACATTGAATATTGGACATTTTGGCCTTTCTGCCTCCTACTATTGTCACTTTACCTCTCCAATTCGCCGTTATCCGGATTTGCAGATTCACCGGATTATCAAGGAAAATATGCGAGGTGGTTTGAAGACAAAGCGCATAGAATGGTATGAAGAAACCCTTCCGGTCACAGCGGAACAGTGCTCTACGCTAGAGAGAAGGGCTGAGGAAGCAGAGCGTGAAGTGGTAAAAATGAAAAAAGTAGAGTATATGACAGAGCATCTGGGCGAAACCTATGTGGGGATCATCTCCGGCATCACCAGCTGGGGCATCTATGTGGAACTTCCAAACACGGTGGAGGGTATGATATCCATTCATTCTCTGCTGGACGATTATTACTACTACGATGAAGAAAAATATGTTATGATGGGAAAAAATACTGGACGCATTTTCCAATTGGGAGAAAAAGTGGAAGTGGTAGTGACCGGTACAGACATCTTGACAAAGACGATAGATTTTGAGCTAAAGGAATTTAGTGCATCGGAGGATTATTATTATGGGGAAATCTGAGGGATTTAAACAGATTGCCAATAACAAAAAGGCGAGACACGATTATTTTATAGAAGAAACATATGAGGCGGGGATTGCCCTTCACGGTACGGAGGTGAAATCTCTTCGCATGGGGCAGTGTTCCATTAAGGAAGCCTTTATCGGCATCAAAGACGGGGAAGTGTACATTCACCAGATGCACATCAACCCTTACGAAAAAGGAAATATTTTTAACAAAGATCCACTGCGGGTGAGAAAGTTACTGCTTCATAAGCACGAGATTGGAAAACTGGCAGGACAGATCAAAGTGGCAGGGTATACTCTGGTTCCCCTTCGTGTATATTTGAAGGGAAGTTTGGTAAAGGTGGAAGTAGGCCTTGCAAGAGGTAAAAAACTTTACGACAAGAGACAGGATATCGCCAAAAAGGACCAGGAAAGAGAAGCCAGAAGGGACTTTAAAATCCGTAATCTGGGTTAATTTTTCGCTATGGCAGGGACAAAAGGAGAGAGAAATTCGTTAAATTTTTGTAAAACTTTAAAGATTTAGTTGACTAACGTGTTAAAAGATTCTAAAATGTACAGAAATGGTACAAATCATTTGACTTTATTTAACTAATATGTATGACGGAGGGTGAAACAAATGGGACGTATTTTTAATTTTTCAGCAGGTCCAGCCATGTTACCAGAAGAGGTTTTAAGAGAAGCAGCGGAAGAGATGCTTGACTACAAGGGATGTGGGATGTCCGTAATGGAGATGAGTCACCGTTCGAAGATATACGATGATATTATAAAAGAAGCAGAAGCAGACTTGAGAGATTTGATGCATATCCCAGACAATTATAAGGTGATGTTTTTACAGGGCGGTGCTTCTTTACAATTTTCTGCCATTCCGATGAATCTTATGAAGAATAAGGTGGCAGACTTTATTATTACCGGACAGTGGGCGAAGAAAGCCTACCAGGAAGCTGCAAAATATGGAAAAGCCAATAAGATTGCTTCCTCTGAGGATAAGACATTTTCCTATATTCCGGATTGTTCTGATCTTCCAATCAGCGAAGATGCAGACTATGTGTACATCTGTGAGAACAATACCATCTATGGTACAAAATTTAAAGAATTGCCAAACACTAAGGGCAAAGATTTAGTAGCAGACGTATCTTCCTGCTTCTTATCTGAGCCAGTGGACGTGTCAAAATATGCATTGATCTACGGTGGCGTACAGAAAAATATCGGTCCAGCCGGTGTGGTTATCGTAATTGTAAGGGAAGATTTGGTGACAGAGGATGTGCTTCCTGGTACACCAACGATGTGTAACTATAAGATTCAGGCAGATGCCAAATCCTTATATAACACGCCGCCAACCTATGGCATTTACATTTGTGGCAAGGTATTCAAATGGCTGAAAAAACAGGGCGGTCTGGAAGCCATGAAGGAGCATAATGAGAAGAAAGCGAAGATTCTCTATGATTTCTTGGATGAGAGCAAGTTGTTTAAGGGAACGGTGGAGAAGAAGGATCGCTCTTTGATGAATGTTCCTTTTGTCACAGGAGATACTGAACTGGATGCCAAATTTGTAAAGGAAGCCACAGAGGCGGGACTTGTGAACCTAAAGGGACACAGAACCGTAGGCGGTATGAGAGCCTCTATCTACAACGCTATGCCGATGGAAGGTGTGGAAGCCTTAGTAGCATTTATGAAGAAGTTTGAGGCAGAGAATACAAAATAATGTTTATGCAGATTTCCTAGGGATATCGGTATAAAGATACAGAATAATATGCATAATTAGAGAGAAGAGTCTTGGATTCTTCTCTTTTTTTGTGTATAATCGAAATTACCATATGAAAAAATTGTTGAAACAGGAGGAAAAAAGATGAGTCTGTTTGATATTGTAGGCCCAATCATGGTTGGACCTTCCAGTTCTCACACCGCTGGGGCAGCCAGAATTGGCTATGTAACCCGACAGATTATGGGAGAGGACATTGTAAAAGCACAGATTGATTTGTACGGTTCCTTTTTAGCCACAGGTAAGGGACATGGAACAGACCGAGCACTGGTAGCTGGATTGCTGGGGATGAAACCGGACGATTATCGTATTCCAAACAGCTTCGAACACGCCAAGGAGGCAGGAATGGAGTTTTCCTTTGGGGAGGCTTTCGTAAGAGATGCCCATCCAAATACAGCGGTCATCACAGCCACAGGTGTCAGCGGACAGGTTCGTACTGTGGAGGCGGCGTCCATTGGAGGCGGATGCATCCGTGTCAATAAGATTGACGACATGGAAGCGAATTTTACTGGGGATTATCCAACCCTTATTTTGAGAAACGTGGATAAACCGGGTATGATTCAAAAAATTGTAACCAAATTAAATGAATTTAACATTAATATCGCCAACTTTATGCTGTCTAAGGACATGAAGAAAAAGGGAACGGCGATTACAGTGATTGAGTGCGATGATGCGGTACCATTTGCCATGGTAGATGAGATCTGTGAATGGGAAGACATTCAGCGGGTACTCTACCTATATAATGAAGATATGGTAATCAGCGAGGAGACACAGAAGCGTCTGGATGAGTACAATAATCGAAGCAAAGCGCAAAGAAGCACAAACTAGAAAGAAAGCAGGAGTAAGAAAATATGGCTTTTAGTTCAATCGAGGAGATCTTAAAGAGGGCAGAGGGAAGCGAGCTGTCCCTTTGGGAGATTATTTATAGAGATGATATGGAAGACAGCGGCATGGATGCCAAGGCTTCCTTAGAAAAGATGACGCTGACCTATCAGGCGATGAAGGATGTGTATAACAACTACGATGAAAAACATACTTCCGCCAGCGGATTGGTTGGGGGCGACGGTGCAAAGATGGAGGAATCCGTGAAAAATGGTGTTTCCATCAGCGGTGAGTTTATGGGAAAGGTGATGGCCAATGCCTTAAAGATGGCAGAAGCCAATGCCTGCATGAGACGTATCGTTGCGGCGCCGACAGCAGGTTCCTGTGGTGTTATTCCGGCGGTATTTTGCACCTATGAAGAGCATTTTGGTATCAGCGAAGAGAAGATGGTGGAAGCCCTCTATGTGGCAGCAGGAGTGGGAAGCGTGATTGCTACCCGTGCCTTTGTATCCGGCGCAGCAGGGGGATGTCAGGCAGAGATTGGTGCTGCTTCTGCCATGGCAGCAGCGGGACTTACTTATCTGCGGGGTGGTTCCAATGAGGCATGCATGTACAGTGCAGCCATGGCATTGGCAAACCTGTTAGGTCTGGTTTGTGACCCGGTTGCGGGATTGGTAGAGGTACCATGTGTTAAGAGAAATGTAATCGGTGCAGTAAACGCCGTTAGTTCTTCTGATATGGCGATTGCAGGCATTTCTAGTCGCATTCCGCCGGATGAAGTGATCGATGCCATGAGAGAAGTTGGGGTATCTTTGCCGGTACAGCTTCGTGAAACAGGCGAGGGAGGTCTTGCAGCGACACCGACAGGCATTAAAATCAAAAAAGAAGTATTTAAATAAGAGATTGTTTTACCTCTCAGATAATGCTATAATACAAACCAAAGTGTTAGCGCGTTACGCTAATAAACTGTGAGAGGAGACGTCTATGTTACAAATGATTGAAACGGTCAACAGTGCAGTGAACAATTTTATCTGGGGTGTACCAGCGATGATCTGCATTATTGGCGTGGGCTTATATCTGACCTTGCGCACGCAATTTATACAAGTAAGAAAATTTGGCTATTCCATGAAGGAGACTATCGGCAGAGTATTCTCCAAGGGAGAAGCAGCAGAAGGGGCGATGACGCCATTTCAGGCAGTCTGTACAGCCTTAGCTGGAACCGTTGGAACCGGAAATATTGCCGGTGTTGCCGGTGCTATCGCCATCGGTGGTCCGGGAGCGGTATTTTGGATGTGGGTATCTGCTTTCCTTGGCATGTGTACAAAATTTGCAGAGGTAACTCTGGCGGTTCATTATCGAGAAAAGAATGAACATGGAGAATGGGTGGGTGGCCCGATGTATTACATCAAGAATGGTCTCTCTGAAAAATGGAGATTCTTAGCTGTTGCTTATGCCATCTTTGGTGTGCTGACCGTATTTGGTACGGGAAATGCTACTCAGGTAAATACCATCACCACAGCCATTAACTCCGTATTGTTAAACTATCACATCATTCCGGAAAGCTCCTTAAAGACAACGAATTTGATCTTAGGTGTTGTGATGGCAGTGATTGTTGCCATGGTACTTTTAGGAGGAATCAAGCGAATTGGCAGTGTAACAGAGCGATTGGTTCCATTTATGGCAGTGCTTTATATTTTACTGGGCATTGGTGTAGTCGCATTAAATGCAGAACGCGTACCGGGTGTATTCCAGTCTATCTTTGCAGGAGCATTCAAGCCATCTGCTTTTACCGGTGGTGTTGTGGGAAGCTTTTTCTTATCTATGAAGAAGGGCGTATCCCGTGGAATTTTCTCCAACGAGGCAGGTCTTGGTACCGGTTCTATCGCCCATGCCTGTGCGGATATTGATGCACCGGTAAAACAGGGTGTTTTCGGTATCTTCGAAGTATTTATGGATACCATCGTAATCTGTACTTTGACAGCTCTTACTATCCTTTGCAGCGGCACAACTGTGAATTATGGTGCGGCAGCAGGTGCAGAGCTTACCATCAGCGGCTTTACGGCAACTTACGGCAACTGGGTGTCTATCTTTACTGCCATTGCTCTTTGTTGTTTCGCATTCTCCACGATTTTAAGCTGGGGACTTTACGGCGCAAGATGTCTGGAATATTTGGTGGGATCTAAGCTTACCAAACCATTTATGGTAGTCTATTCCCTAGTGGCAATCCTTGGTGCGACGGTGGAATTGGGACTGCTTTGGTCCATTGCAGAGACCTTCAACGGACTGATGTCCATTCCAAACTTGATTGCCCTGTTCTTGTTATCTGGAACGGTGGTAAAGCTGGTGCGGGAATTTAAAGAATAGGTGTGAGACAATTTCATACTGTAGAGAAAAGAAGAATGGACAAGT
>CAYLUV010000072.1:0-11336 GCA_964386955.1 uncultured Lachnospiraceae bacterium | reverse complement strand
TACCTATCTTATGGCAAACGATGAAAATGCCTTTAGCCGTTTTTGTGAAAAGAAAGGAAAACTAGATGGAAGTATCAACCGTCTGGTTCTTCATGACTTCGATATTATAAGAGGTCTCTTTCACTATGATTTCCGAGGGCTGGAGGAAGGGCTTTCTACGTCCTTTTTTGAACTTATGGATGCCTTTGAGCCGGCTTTGGCAAAGGGAATTGTATTTAATAAGCTTTTGCGGGACCGTATGAATGAACTGTCCGAAAAGCTTGCAAAGGCAGAGAACGGGGAAAGAATGCTTTCTTTGATGGCTGCCTTTTATAAAGATTACGGCGTAGGTAATTTTGGTCTTCACAAATCTTTCCGTATTCGAAGAGAGGGCGAGAAGGTCAATATCGTGCCTATCACCAACAGTGAGAATATACATCTGGTGGATATCATCGGTTATGAGAAGCAAAAACAGCAGTTGGTGGACAATACAGAGGCCTTTATCCGAGGGGAAAAGGCAAATAATGTCCTGCTCTTTGGTGAAAGTGGAACAGGAAAAAGTTCTAGCATCAAGGCAGTGCTCAATGAATATTATAAAGATGGACTTCGTATGATTGAGATATTTAAACATCAGTTTGGGGATCTCAATTCCGTTATTGAGCAGATTAAGGACAGAAACTACAAATTCATCATCTATATGGATGATCTTTCCTTTGAGGATACCGAATTGGAATACAAGTATTTGAAGGCGGTGATCGAAGGAGGCTTGGAGAAACGACCGGACAATGTGCTGATCTATGCCACATCTAACCGAAGACATTTGGTGAAGGAACGTTGGGATGAGCGCAAGCAAAATGCAGATGATGTCCACGGTAACGATTCCAAGCAGGAAAAATTGTCTCTGTACCAGAGATTTGGGGTAACGATTTATTATGGTTCCCCGATGCAAAAAGAATTTCTTTCCATTGTGGATGGCCTTGCGAAGAAAAAAGGACTTACCATGGATCAGGAACAGCTTCATCAGGAAGCCATTCGCTGGGAACTTACCCATGGAGGATTTTCTGGAAGAGCAGCAGAGCAGTGTGTGGTACATCTTTTGGCGCTGCAGAATATGGGAAGAGAATTATAATTAATATTTTAAGAAAGAATACGGTGAAATATGAACAGATTAAAAGAAAATAAGACAGGAAAGTCTCTTTTTCTTCGTGGAATCAAGGGGTTTGTGATCATATTATTAGCTGGATTTATACTACTGACAGGACTTACATTCGGTGACTACAGGGAAGCTTCTTTGAAAGAAGTCAGTTTAAGTGGAATCCGTGAAGTTGTTATGATGGACAACGAAGTGGAGGTATCACAGTCTTTTAAGGCGAAATATCCAAAACTTGATCAGATATATGTGTACTTTGCAAACGAACACGAAGGAAAAAATACAGGAGACATTATATTTACAATTTATGACGGCAAGGAGACAGAGGTGGCAAAGGCTTCTGTGGCTGCCAGTGACATTGTGAGCAAAGATTTTACAGAGGTACCTCTTCAGGTGACTTTAGAGCAGGGCAAGAAGTATCGCCTAGTGGTGACAGGGGAAGGACTCTCCGCGGGAAGTTCTCCTATTATTTATCGAGAGAAGAAGTCCTTTGGAGGACAGAACGTAAAAGCGGCCGGCATTACTTATGGCGGCAAGATGGAAGTAAGATATCACTATCCAGCAGAAACCACAGCACAGATGCTTTTGATTATGGGGGGCGCTGCGCTTCTTATGGTATTGGTACTCTTTGACCTCAAAAAACTGATTCGCGGCAAAAAGACAGAGATTGCCATGAGAGTGTTGGAGCAGGTTCTGTTCTTTGTTACACCTCTCATTGGTTTTTATATTGTTGAGCGATTTACTTACAACTCCATTGCAGATATTTATCCAGTGGCAGTTGCCATGAACCTGCTTCTCTACTATGGTCTTTATTTCTTGGGCTATGTAATTTCTGGAAGCAGAAAGGCAAATGTGATTGGCTGCCTGTTACTCAGCTATATTCTTGGAGCGGCCAACTATTTTGTCCTTACTTTTAGAGGAAATCCAATCCTTCCAACGGATATTGCTTCCTTTACCACAGCTATGAATGTGGCGGAAAACTATACATATACTTTAAATGCATCCTTCTTTACCAGTGGATTACTGATGCTTTTTGTGACGATTTTATATTGTAAATTAAAAGCAGGGAAGAAGATGAACGTAAGAAGAAGAGTGGCAGTACTTGCCACTGCGTTATCTATGGTTTTCTGTGTAGCAGGTTTTATGAAGCAGGAAAAATTCTTAAACAGCTACAATGTGAAGGCAGATATCTGGAATCAGAAACGTGGATATAGCCGTGACGGCGCCCTTGCAAGTTTTTGCTTGAATGCCAAATATCTTTTTGCGGAAAAACCGGACGGTTACTCCGTGGAGCGTGTAAAAGAAATTGCGGAGACTTATATCTGGAATGAAGAAAAGACCGCTTCCTTAAATGGCATGTCCAGCCGAAAAAAAACAAAGAAAAAAACATCAAAAAAGAAACCAAATATTATTATGATCATGAATGAGGCCTTTAGTGACTTAGAAGTGATCAATGAGATTGAGACAAACGAAGATTATATGCCATTTATTCATGGCCTTACCCAAAATACCATTAAGGGAAATCTCGCGGTATCTATTTTTGGCTCCGGTACTTGTAACTCTGAGTTTGAGGTGCTGACAGGAAATTCCATGGCATTTTTGCCAAGTGGAAGTATCGGCTACACCCAGTTTGTAAAGGACGCTATGCCAAACCTGACACAGACCTTAAAGTCCCAGGGATACACAGGAAATCTGGCGCTGCATCCTTATCTGGCAGATGGATGGAACCGTGAGAGTGTGTATGAAAACTTTGGATTTGAGGATTTCCTTTCTCAGGACGATTTCGAAAATCCGGAGATGGTTCGAAAATATATCAGTGACAAGGAAAATTTCAAAAAAGTCATTGAACTTTACGAAAATAATCAAGAAGTAAATCCGGATGATCCATTTTTCCTGTTTACAGTTACCATGCAGAATCATGGAGGATTTACCAAGGACTATGGAAACTTTGTCAACGAGATTGAGATTACAGATGAGACCATGAAAGATGCGGAAGCAGAGCAGTATCTTTCTCTCATCAAGAAATCCGATGAGGCATTCCAGTATCTTATAAATTATTTTAAAGATCAGGATGAACCTACTATGATTGTTATGTATGGAGATCATCAGCCAAGTGTCCATGATGAATTTTATGAAAAACTCTATGGAAAGAGCTTAGATGACCTTACTACAGAGGAATTACAGAAAAGATATAAGGTGCCATTTATTATCTGGACCAACTATGATATCGAGGAAAAGGAAGTGGAGGCATTGAGTGCCAACTATCTTGGCTCCTACGTGTTAGATGCAGCAGGACTTCAGATGACACCATATCAGAGATATCTCTTAGATCTTAGCAAAAAACTTCCAGTGATTAATGCAGTGGGATATCTGGGAGATGATGGAATATATTATAAATATGGAGATAAATCAGAATACACCGATTATATTTCCAATTATAAGATATTACAGTATAACAATGTGATTGATTTTGAAAATCGATACACCAGTTTCTTTACAACAGAGAATTTGGTAGACTAACCAAAGGCAGTCTTCTGTGGGAGCAGAAATGGAGTCCAATTGGATGAAGATTTCCTTCCAAAGAGGGAGACAGACACCATTATGGCAAAGCAAAACGGAGGAAATGGGATGAAAAAGGTAGTAAAATTTGGTGGAAGTTCACTTGCAAGTGCAGAACAGTTTAAGAAGGTGGCAGACATAATTCTTGCAGAAGAATCCAGAAAATATGTTGTGCCATCTGCTCCAGGAAAAAGATTTCCAAAAGACACTAAGGTGACGGATATGCTTTATGGCTGTTACCAGTTAGCGGAGATGGAAGAACCATTTGCAAAAGAATTAGAACAGATCAAAGGAAGATACAATGAGATCATCCACGGTCTGGGACTTGAGTTAAGTCTGGAAGAGGAATTCGCAGTAATCGAGGAACAGTTTAAGAACAAGGCAGGAAAGGATTACGCTGCATCCCGTGGGGAATACTTAAACGGTATCATTCTTGCTAACTATATTGGATATGAATTTATCGATTCTGCTACTGTAATCTTTTTCCATGAAGATGGAACATTAAACGATAAAAAGACACAGGAAATTCTTTCTGCCAAACTTGCACAGACAGAATATGCAGTTATTCCGGGATTTTACGGTGGAATGGAGGATGGAAGCGTAAAAACATTTTCCAGAGGCGGTTCTGATGTAACGGGTTCCATTGTGGCAAAAGCCTGTCATGCAGATGTATACGAGAACTGGACCGATGTATCCGGCTTTATGGTGGCGGATCCTAGAATCGTAAAGGATCCAGAATCCATCGATACTATTACATACCGAGAACTTCGTGAGCTTTCCTATATGGGGGCCTCCGTACTTCATGAGGATGCCATTTTCCCAGTAAAAAAAGAGGGAATTCCAATCAACATCCGTAATACAAATGCACCGGAAGACAGAGGGACTTTCATCGTGGAAAATACCTGCAAAAAGTCTGATTTTATCATCACTGGTATTGCAGGAAAGAAGGATTTTGTATCCATCAATATTGAAAAAGAGATGATGAATGCGGAGATTGGATTTGGACGCAAGATTTTAAGTGTGTTTGAGGAAAATGGTATTTCCTTCGAACATATGCCATCGGGAATAGATACCTTGACTGTGTTAGTACATCAGGCCGAATTTCAGGCAAAAGAGCAGAAGATATTAGGAGGCATTCACCGTGCAGTTGCACCGGATCATGTGGAATTAGAGACAGATCTTGCTCTGATCGCGGTGGTAGGCCGCGGCATGAAATCTGCCAGAGGTACGGCAGGGAGAATCTTTGCGGCTCTTGCCCATGCTCACATCAATGTCAAGATGATTGACCAGGGCTCCTCCGAGCTTAACATTATCATTGGTGTAAGCAATCAGGATTTTGAAGCTGCCATTGAAGCAATTTACCATATCTTTGTGACAGCGGGATTATAAGATGCTGGGATTGATTCTGGCACAGATGATTGCTATCTTGGATTCTTTGCTAAAAGAATGGGCGGAAAAAAATCTTTCCGGTGAAGGAAGAAAAGAGATTGGAAACACAGGGTTTTCCCTGGAATTGACTCACAACTATGGATTTGCCGGCAATGGACTGGAAGAAAAGCCAGGACTTGTAAAGGTGCTTCACAGCATTGTGCTTGTGATACTTTTCCTCTATGGCATGTTATTTGTCTTTTTTGAAAAGGGAAAAACTATCTCCTCCATAGGATTGGGATTTCTTTTGGGTGGCGGCATGTCCAATTTCTATGATCGCCTAAAGCGAGGCTATGTGGTGGATTATCTGGGATTGCCAAAGATAAAGAAACTGCTTTTTAATATTTCAGATTTATTTGTATTTCTGGGGACTGGAATTTTGGCTCTGGGAGAATTATTTGGAAAATAGAAAAGGATAAAAAGAAAAGGTTCTGACATACAACAGGGAAGTTGTGTGTTAGAACCTTTTTTGCGTCATATTCCTATAGTTAGAAGAGGGATTAGTTTATTGCAATAATTTCAGGATTTACCTGTCCCTCTCGGGCTTTGTAAGTAAATTGAATGGTGGTCTCAGTCGCATTTTCGGAAAGTTTCATCAGTTTATTGTATACGGTTTCCTCGTAGACGAAGAATGTCTGATAAGTACCATCTGTCATGGTAACTTCCACAGAGGAACTGTCGATGAAACCATTGAAAGTGCCGGAACCATGAAATTCTTCTGTTGGATTTTTGGCAACGTTTTCCTGGGCATCTGTAAGGCCAGAATCTTCGGCAGGTGCCTCGGTGTCGATAATTTCTTCTTCCTCTTCCTCAGAAGGGAGGGCATCGTTGACTGGTACTTCACTCAGTTCGTTGTTTTTTGTCTCCGCTTCGGTAGATTTTTGCTCCTCCTGTTTTGTAGGAGCAGTGGTGGTGTTTTCTTTGTTGGAATCGATATTTGTATCTTTTCCGGAATCACTGCCGCAGGCTGTCATGAGAAACATACAGGTTATAATGCAAAAAGTAAGATAAATCAAACGTTTCATAGGGATAAACCTCCTTAAAAATAATCAAATTTATTGTTCTTTTATTATAGAAGATAAAGGAAAGGAAGACAAGCAGAACCGGGCAAATTCGTTGATTGAAAGATTAGGAACGTGTTATACTAAGAAATATGTAAGAAAAATGTAAAAAAGAAAGGAGAATAGCCTTATGGATAAAAGATATGATGTAATTATAGTGGGAGGCGGTCCTGCAGGAATGACAGCGGCTATTTATGCAAAGCGGGCAGCTTTAAAGACCTTGTTGATAGAAAAGGCATTTATGTGCGGTGGCCAGGTAATCAATACTTACGAGGTGGATAACTATCCGGGACTTCCAGGCATTGATGGATTTTCTCTCAGTGAAAAATTCAGAGAACATGCGGAGCGATTGGAAACAGAATTCCTGACAGATGAGATGAAAAAAGTGGTGGATGAGGGAATTTGGAAAAGAGTGATTCTAAAAAGCGGAGAAGAATATCAGGCGAAGGCAGTAATCTTAACCATGGGTGCGGTGCATCGAAAAGCAGGTGTGATAGGGGAAGATATCTTTGCAGGTAAGGGAGTATCCTATTGTGCCACCTGTGACGGCGCTTTCTTCCGAAACAAAACGGCGGCGGTAATCGGTGGCGGCGATGTGGCTTTGGAAGATGCTATTTTCCTAGCAAGAAGCTGTAAAAAGGTCTATGTCATTCACCGAAGAGATGAATTTCGCGGCGCGAAAATTCTGCAGCAAAAGTTAATGACATTGGATAACGTAGAGATTCTCTGGGACAGCGTGGTGAAAGAAATCAAAGGAGAAGATGTAGTAACGGGCGCAGTGGTGGAAAATAAGAAAAAGGGCATTACTGAAGAAATCTCTTTGGATGGCGTGTTTGTTGCCATTGGAACAGTGCCAGATACAAAGAATCTGAAAGGCACAGTGGAACTGGATACAGGAGGCTATATTGTGGCAGGAGAAGAGGGCAAGACCAGTGTGCCTGGAATTTTCTGCGGCGGGGATTGTCGCACGAAAAAATTAAGACAGATTATCACTTCCGCTTCTGACGGAGCCAATTGTATTTTCTCTGCAGAGGCTTATTTAAATACCTTGTCTGAGGCGTAGTCTGATTTTTGATAGTTTTTTGGAGACAGGAATTGACGTTTTACAATAGATATAATTTTCAGACAATTATTTTGTCAACGTCGATTTCGGAAAAGAGACAGAATCTATAAATTGCACAAAATTTAACAAAAAAATGGGAAGTCTGCCGAAGTCGGCAAAAGGTTGTCGAAACTTATCCAAAGTTATCCACATTTTCATAAACCCAAAAAAATAACGATTTTTAGGTTGTAAACAGAGTTATCCACATTATCCACAAAAAATAGGGCGTTTTTTGGAAAAAGAAAGAACGGAAAATTCAAAACATTTGTTTTGTAAATTTAGACCAATAATTTTTTTGTCAATAAAAAACTAAATTCAAAAAATAAAAGAAAGATTTCGACTATTTAAAAATTCGAGACTTTTTTCAGAAAATTGTTGGAATGAATAAGGTTTTGTGGTATAATTAAGGCACAAAAACAGATTGAGTCAGTGATAGTTCAGTCTGCTTTTAAAGTATACTTGTAAAGGAGTGGATGATATGCGTTACATTATCAGCGGTAAAAACATTGAGGTGACAGAAGGACTTAAAAACGCAGTTTACCAAAAGCTGGACAAGTTGGATCGCTTTTTCTCACGAGAGACAGAGTGCATGGTGACACTCAGTGTGGAGAAGCATAGACAGAAAGCTGAAGTTACCATCCCGATGAAAGGAAACATTTTAAGGGCAGAGGAAGAAAGCGATGATATGTATGTATCCATTGATGTAGTGGCAGAATTGCTGGAACGTCAGATTCGCAAGTTTAAGACGAAGATTACCAACTACAACAAGGGAACTGACACATTTACCAGTGACTTCTTAGAGGAAGACATGGAAGATGAAGAGGAGATCAAGATCATCCGAAGCAAGAGATTTGCCATCAAACCGATGGATGCCGAGGAAGCTTGCATACAGATGGAACTGTTGGGACATAACTTCTACGTGTTCCGCAACGCAGAGACCTTCGAAGTGAATGTGGTATACAAGAGAAAGGGCAATACATACGGATTGATTGAACCGGAATTTTAATATTTATAAGATAGGATTTGCAAGGCGTCTTTTATAGGCGCCTTTTTTGATGGGATGTTTCCGATTCTATTCTTTCTTGTTACTTCTGATTTCATTTACTTGTAATTTAAAAACAACAGTGCTACAATAAATACTGATTTATTCTAAAATTGGATAACTATATGCAGAAGGCGATAGGAGATATTTTGTCAGATACTGGGAAGGAACCAGGACAAAAAACTTTCTACTGCATGGGAAAATAATAAATAAGGAGAACATTTCATGGGATTTTTAGAAAAAATCTTTGGTACTTACAGTGATAAAGAGATTAAGAAAATCAAAAGTACAGTAGATAAGATTGAAGGATTAGAGCCGGAGATGCAGGCCTTGTCCGATGAACAGTTAAAGGCAAAGACACAGGAATTTAAAGATCGTCTGGCAAAGGGCGAAACTTTGGATGACATTTTACCAGAAGCTTTTGCCGTAGTAAGAGAAGCATCTGATCGTGTACTTCATATGAAACATTACCGTGTACAGCTGATGGGTGGTATTATCCTTCATCAGGGACGTATTGCGGAGATGAAGACAGGTGAAGGTAAAACGTTAGTGGCAACTCTTCCTTCTTATCTGAATGCATTGGAAAGCAAAGGGGTACATGTGGTAACGGTCAATGATTACCTGGCAAAGCGTGATGCGGAGTGGATGGGACAGATCCATACCTTCTTAGGTCTGACTGTAGGTGTTATTTTGAACAGTCATACCAATGAAGAGAGAAGAGAGGCATACAATTGTGACATTACTTATGTAACAAACAATGAGCTGGGATTCGATTACCTTCGTGACAACATGGTAATCTATAAGGAAGAATTGGTACAAAGAGATCTTCACTATGCCATTGTGGATGAGGTTGACTCCGTTTTAATTGACGAGGCGAGAACACCACTGATTATTTCCGGACAGAGTGGAAAATCCACAGACCTTTATAGAGTGTGTGATTTCTTGGCACGACGAATGAAGCGTGGTACTGGTGACGGCGAACTTTCCAAGATGGATGCTTTGATGGGTATGGATATCGAAGAAGATGGAGATTTCCTTGTAAATGAGAAGGATAAACAGATTCTTTTAACTGCCCAGGGTGTTAAGAAAGTGGAAGAGTATTTCAAAATTGATAACTTGGCAGATGCAGAGAATCTGGAGATTCAGCATAACATCATCCTTGCTCTTCGTGCCCATAATCTTATGTTCCGCGATCAGGATTACGTGGTAAAAGACAATGAAGTTCTGATCGTTGACGAATTTACCGGTCGTATTATGCCGGGAAGAAGATACTCTGATGGACTTCATCAGGCAATCGAAGCGAAGGAAAATGTAAAGGTTAAGAGAGAATCCAGAACACTTGCTACCATTACATTCCAGAATTTCTTTAACAAATATGCAAAGAAATCCGGTATGACAGGTACAGCCCTTACAGAGGAAAATGAATTTCGTGAGATTTATGGAATGGACGTTGTAGTCATTCCAACAAATAAACCAGTGATGCGACAGGATTTAGATGATTCTATCTATATGACAAAGAAGGAAAAATTCAAAGCCGTTGTCAATGAAATCAAAGAAGCCCATGAGAAAGGACAGCCTTGTCTGGTTGGTACCATTACCATCGAAACTTCTGAACTTTTAAGTGAGATGCTTCGCAGAGAAGGAATTCCTCACAATGTATTGAACGCGAAATTCCATGAGCAGGAAGCGGAGATCGTAGCCAAGGCCGGTGAGATGGGAGCGGTAACCATCGCTACCAACATGGCAGGTCGTGGTACAGATATCAAGCTGGCTCCTGGTGTGGCAGAAGTTGGCGGTCTTAGAATCATCGGTACAGAGCGTCATGAGGCGAGACGTATTGACAATCAGCTCCGTGGACGTTCTGGTCGTCAGGGAGATCCTGGTGTATCCAAATTCTACCTGTCTCTGGAAGATGATCTGATGCGTCTGTTTGGTTCTGAACGAATGACTGCGGTATATAAAGCGCTGAACATTCCAGAGGGTGAGGAAATCGTTCATAAGACCATCAGTGCTACCATTGAAAAGGCACAGAAAAAGATTGAAAGCAACAACTTTGGTATTCGTCGTAACCTGTTAGATTACGATCAGGTGATGAACGAACAGAGAGAGATTGTATACAAAGAACGTCGTCGTGTATTGGATGGAGAGAGCATGAGAGAATCTATCCTTGGCATGATGGACAGTATGATTGCAGATGCCGTAAACCGTGCAGTGGGGGATGGCCTTCCGGCGGAAGAATGGGATATGTTAGGATTAAATGAATATATTCTTCCTAGAATTCCAATGCCAAAGATTGTTCTCACTGACAAGGAGAAGAAGAGCGGCGATGTAGCAGCTTTAACAGAACGTCTTCAGGAAGCGGGACGTGCCGCTTACGGAGAGAAAGAGAAGGAGTTTGAGGAAGAACAGATTCGTGAAATTGAGCGTATCATTCTTCTGAAAGTGATTGATCGCAAATGGATGGCTCATATCGATGATATGGACCAGCTTCGCCAGGGTATCGGTCTGCAGGCGTACGGACAGAAAGATCCATTGGTACAGTACAAATTCTTGGGATACGATATGTTCGATGAATTGATTAAGGGAATTCACGAGGAGACTGTAACTGCACTGATGCATGTGAGACTGGAAGAAAAAGTAGAAAGAGAACAGGTTGCCAAAGTGACAGGTACCAACAAAGACGAATCTGTGGCAAAGGGACCTTATGTAAGAAAAGATGCCAAAGTGGGACGAAATGATCCTTGTCCATGTGGAAGCGGCAAGAAATATAAACACTGCTGTGGCAGATAACAGGAGAAACAAGTGGTTGAATTAGATCAGATCAAATACAAATTAAATAGTTTTGATAAGCCTCTTTTAGAAATGGAGGAGGCTTTGAAGCTTTCTGATAAGAAAGCGCAGATCAAGGAATTGGAAGCGTCCATGGAGAAGCCGGATTTCTGGGATGATATTGAAAAATCCCAGGAGGTAAACCGCAAGCTAAAAGTATTAAAACAGGACGTGGAAGATTATGGG
>CAYLUV010000071.1:0-11362 GCA_964386955.1 uncultured Lachnospiraceae bacterium | reverse complement strand
AGTTTACTATGTTAGAAAGAGACTTGGCAGGAAAAGTAGCATTAGTGACTGGTGGAAGTACTGGTATTGGTTACGCAACAGTTAAGAAATTTCTTGCTGCTGGAGCAAAAGTTTATTTCTTAGGAAAACCAGGAGAAGAATTCGATACACAGATCGAAGAATTAAAATCTATCAACCCTGATTACGACTTCGCTGTAAAAGCAATCGACCTTTGCGACTACAAAGCAGCTCAGGAACTTTACGCTGAAATCGAAGAAAAATGGGGAAGACTTGACATCCTCGTTAACAACGCTGGTGTAGACAGCAGTCTTCCAATCCACAAAATGAAACAGTCCCAGTGGGATTACGTTATCGACACAAACTTAAAAGGTATCTTCAACCTTACAAAATACGCTATCAAATACCTCAAAAAGACAAAAGGATGTATCGTTAATACAGCATCCGTTGCTGGTATCTACGGTGCAGGATGTGGATGTCCTTACCCAGCATCTAAAGGTGGCGTAATTGCATTTACAAAATCTATGGCTTGGGAACAGGCTTACGCTGGAATCCGTTGTAACGCAGTAGCTCCTGGTGTAATCGACACTAACCTTCTTGCTACAGTACCTCCATTCGCTAAGAAGAACCTTGCAAAAGGTATTCCTCTTCGTCGTATCGGTGCTCCAGAAGATATCGCAAATGCAATCCTCTTCTTATCTTCCGATGCAGCATCTTACATCACAGGTGTAACACTTCAGGTAGATGGTGGATACGTACCAGCAAACGTAGCGAACTAATAAGTAAGTTTATTACTAATTATATCCCCCAAAAGATACAAAGGAGACAGCATTTTGAATACTGCACACTTCAATATTTTTAATACCGGTGAGGAAAGCTTCTTCACCCCCGGAGCACAGTTGGCAAACATTGCTAAGGTAAAACCGGACGCTCCCGCCATTGTGTATATTAATCCGGATAATAAAGAATCGGTTATGTCCTGGCATACCCTTGAGGTGCTATCCAATCGCATCGCCTGGTATCTTTTGGATCAGGGCATTACAAAAGGGAAGAGCGTGATCGTAGCTCTTCCCAATATTCCAACACATATTGCGCTTGCCTTTGGCATTTGGAAAGCTGGCGGATGCTACGTTCCTATTTCCAACCGCGTACCTAAACGGAACCTGCTGGAAATCTGTGAATGTGTTTCCCCTACTCTTGTGGTAACCAACCGTTGGAAACCGGAAGAGTACAAAAGCATCAGTTCTTCTGAATTAAAAGAACTTTCCAAAGACTATCCAGAGCATATGCCACCAGACATTCTCGCCATCCCTAACCTGGCGAACTGCTCCGGCGGATCCTCTGGAAAAACCAAAGTCATTCAGCAAAATATGGCTGCAGGAGAGAGTGACGAAGGATTACAATCCTGGTTCTCCATCTCTGGCATGCGTTTTGAGATGCGTCAGCTTCTTGCTGGACCTCTCTTCCACGGTGCTCCTCATTCCGCTGCATTTAACGGGCTTTATTCCGGCAATACCCTCTATATGCCTTCCTGTTTTGATGCAAAAGCGATGGTTGCACTAATTAAGAAATATCAAATCCAATATGTGCAGATGGTTCCTACATTAATGCAGCGAATCCTGCAGCTTCCAGGCTTTAAGAAGGAAGACTTAGCCAGTCTGGAAGTCTTTTGTCATACCGGTGGAGCATGCTCTGCGGATTTAAAAAGAAAATGGTTTGATATTCTTCCACCAGAAAAAATCTATGAAATTTACTCCATGACAGAATGTGTCGGCATGACCGCCATTCGCGGCGATGAATGGCTGACTCACGTAGGCAGCGTTGGTCGAATGCCTTTTGGCGAGATTGCTATCCGCGACGAGGATGGAAATGATCTTCCCGTAGGCGAAACTGGCGAGATCTTCATGTCTTGGGGAACAAATATGCCAAAAGTTGAATACAAAAATGTAACCCCTCTCGCCTGTGATGAGCGTGGCTTCCGCAGCGTAGGGGACATTGGATACGTAGATGAAGAAGGGTATCTTTACTTCAAAGACAGACGAAGCGATATGATCGTTACTGGCGGTGAGAATGTATTTGCCGCTGAGATTGAAAATGTCCTGAAAAAACACAAAAAAGTAGTGGATGCCATCGTAGTTGGTCTTCCTGATAAGGAATGGGGCCGACGCATCCATGCTTTTGTGGAGACAAACGAGTCTGTAGATGACAAAACTTTGATCAAATTTGCCCTGAACTATCTGCCTCCTTATAAAATACCAAAATCTTTTGAATACATTGACTGTATTCCACGAAATGAAAGTGGAAAAGTAATCCGCAGTCAAATGGTGGATGACTATTTAGAAAAAATCGGTCACACCAGTGATTCATAAGTACGAAAGGAAAAGAATATGGAAAAGAAAAAATTTAAAGGCTGGGGTGTCCTTGCAGCAGCTTTTATCATGTCATTCATCCCTACTGGAATCATGAGTAACTGCTTCTCTCTTTATATGGCTCCAGTATGTGAAAACCTTGGATTCAGCAACACAAGCTGGTCTTTAGTTAACCTGATTGCATCCTTTGCCAGCGCTATCGGTGCTATGGTAATCGCAGGTATGTATGAAAAGAAAAACATGAAACTTACTATGACTATCGTTACCCTTGGAACATGTCTTTGCTGGGTAGTAGCAACTTTCTGTACAGCAATTTGGCAGTTCTATCTGGTATTTGGTCTTGCTAACATTTTCATGGCTGGTCTTACTCAGCTTCCTATTTCTATGTTAGTAACTGCATGGTTTGAAGACAAACGTGCTACTATGATGTCCATCGCTTATGCCGGCGGCGGTCTCGGTGGTGCTGTATGGTCTCCAATTCTTTCCAAATTCATCGCATCCAGCGGTGCAGGTTGGAAAACAGCTATGCTCTTCTCTGCTATTTCCGTAGCAGTAGTTATGGTTCTTACTGCACTCTTCTTAGTAAAACGTTCTCCAGAAGAATACGGCACAGAACCTTACCGTACAGGAGAAGGCGCAGCAAAAGCTGCTGAAGCAGCAGAACAGTCCAATGCTTGGATTGGTGTATCTAAGAAAACAGCAACAAAATCCAGTGCTTGGTACTGCACAATCGGTGTTGTAATGTTCATCGGTATTCTTTCCGCTGGTGTTACTACACACGTACCTAACTTCGTAACATCCGTTGCACAGGACGGCGGAACATTACAGGGAACTATCCTTTCTGTATACTCCATCGTATCTATCATCGGTATGGTAGCTGGTGGTGCATTAATGGATAAGATCGGTATCACAAAGACAGTTCTTGGTGCTGCTGTTCTCGTAATCCTTGGACTTGCAAGCCTTTATGTTTACTCTATCACAGGAACTGCAGCAATCGCATTTGGATACTCTATCTTCTTCGCAATCGCTATGTTCCTTCCTAAAGTACTTCCTGCAGTACTGATGTCTAAAGTATTCGGTACAAAAGAGTACGGTGGAATCTACGCATTTGCAAACCTCTTCTTCTTAGTAGGTGCTGCATTTGGTTCCGTACTTACATCCATCATTCAGGGTATCGTAGGATACGGTATCACATGGATTGTATACATGGTAGTAGCTGTATTATTATTCCTTTGCGTATCTGGCGCTATCAAAGGTGGAGAAAAACTCCAGGCTCAGTACCCAATGGGCGACTAATACATATTAGAATCTAATCAAGCTATATTATCTTGCAAATAAAGCAAGGAGGAAATAAAAATGAAAGAAATCAACAACAACTTAACTCAGAAATTTACTGAATACCCATCTTTCGGTGTACTTCAGGGTGTAAAAGTTTTCGTAACAGGTACTAACATTGCTGGTCCTTTCGCTGGATCCTTAATGGCAGAAATGGGTGCTCAGGTACTTCAGGCAGAAGCTCCTACTATCGCTTGCCAGACTCGTGGTACTTTAGCATGGGCTCAGAACCATCGTAACGAATACTCCATCACAATCAACACAGCAAAACAGTCCGGTAAGAAAATCTTCTTAAAATGTATCGAATGGGCTGATATCTGGATTGAAGCTGGTCGTCCAGGTTCTTATGCAAAACGTGGTCTTACAGATCAGTTATGTTGGGAACACAACAAAAAATTAGCAATCGTACACGTATCTGGATACGGACAGTTTGGTCCTGCAAAAGATAAACCTTCCTATGACGTATCTGGACAGGCTATGGGTGGCTACATGTACATGAACGGTGCTACACCAACATCTACTCCTACAAAAGTTAACCCTTACCTTTCTGACTACATCACAGCTTACAACGCATGTATCACAGCTCTTTCTGCTTATATCCATGCGAAAAACACTGGCGAAGGTGATTCTTGTGACGTTGCTCAGTACGATACTATGTTCCGTCTCTTAGACGAATACCCAGCAACATGGTTCAACAAAGGATACCCAGGACAGGGAGAACCAGTTCCTTACCGTACAGGTAACAAGAGTGATAAAGCTGCTTGCTTCTCCTTCTATGATACAAAAGACGGCGGCGCTATGTTCGTAGCTATCGTTGGACAGGGACCTGTTACTCGTGGATACCCAATCATCGGAATGGGCAAACCAGGTGTAACAAAAGGAATTCCTAAAAACTGTACTGGATTCCCTCTCTTTGACCCACGTGGACAGAAAGCAGAAGAACTGTGTGCTCAGTTCTGTGCAGAACGTACTTGTGACGAGTTAGAAGAAATCTTCAACGCTGCTGGTATTCCTTGCCAGAGAGCTTACGGCCCAGCTGACATCATGAAAGATGCACAGTATGAAGCTCGTGAAAACATCGTTGAATGGGAAGATCAGTGCTTCGGTAAGATGAAGGGTATCGGTGTTACTAACATCTTCAAGAAAAACCCATCTCAGATCGTTGCTTCTGCACCATGCTTCGGTGAACACAACAGAGAAGTACTTCAGAGCTTTGGTTACACAGACGAAGAAATCGATAAACTGTACGCAAAAGGTGATCTTGTAACATGGACACCTGCTGAAACAGCAAAAATCAAAAACTTCGTTGAATGGAACTTCTTCTGGGATCCAGAAAACCAGGCAAAACGTATTGGTTTAGAATACCCACCAAAAGCTGATAAATAATAGCGATTTCTTATACAAAGAAGAGCCCGTCCCTTAGCAATAAGGGACAGGCTCTTCTTTTTTCTGTCTTATATCAAACCTTTAAGAAATGGTAATTTTATTTTCTCTTCTTCGCCTCTTCCAGCTTAATCTCACGACGTCTTACAACTTCCTCTGGTTTTTCTGTAATATCTCCAGCAGCTGTAAGAGCCATCTTCGTCATAAGAGGGCCTACCAATTCATATACCAACACTGCAAATAATGTAATGTTGCGAATCAGACTTCCCTGTTCTCCAAGCTGCATGGCTGTGGTACACATGCCAAGGGCAACTCCCGCCTGTGGGAAAAGTGTAATACCGAGATATTTACAAATCTCAGGGGAACAATTTGTCACTTTCGCACTGAAAGCTGATCCAAAATATTTTCCTATGCATCGGAATACAATGTAGACAACACCAATCAGTACAATGGCAAAATCAGCAAACACACCAAGCTCCAAATCTGCACCGCTGATTACAAAGAATAAGGCAAACAGTGGAGAAGTCCACTTGTCTGTAGAGCCCATCAAATCCTCTGATAACGGACAGATATTGCAAAACACAGTACCAAGCATCATACATACCAAAAGGGAGGAAAATCCGATGTGTACCGGTCCCACCTCAAATTTTAGCATCGCCAGAGATACTGTCAAAAATACAAAGGCAATGGTCATATTCAGACGATTGGTGTTGGAGTTAAATAATTTCTCCAACTGGGTAAGAAGCCATCCCATAAAGGCTCCCAACAACAGAGAACAGATAATCTCCAACAGTGGATTAATAATAATAGAAACAAAGTCTATCGTACCACTCACCAGCGTTTTGGCAATTCCAAAGGATACCGCAAATACAATAAGACCAACCGCATCATCCAGCGCTACGATTGGAAGCAGTAAGCTGGTAAGCGGGCCTTTCGCCTTATACTGTCTTACTACCATTAACGTTGCTGCCGGTGCTGTAGCTGTTGCAATAGCACCAAGGGTTAACGTCTGTGCCAAAGATAACTTATCCGGCATAATGAGATGTACGCCATAGAGCGCCAAATCTACCAGCAAGGTTGCCACCAATGCCTGGACAATACCAATCACCGTAGCCTGCTTTCCTGTCTTTTTTAAATCCTCCAAACGGAATTCATTTCCGATAGAAAATGCGATAAATCCAAGGGCTACCTCTGATACGATGGACAATTTTGCCACCTCATCCATAGAGGTAAATCCCAATCCCTCAATGTGCAGTGCCCCCAGACAATAAGGACCAATCAAGACACCTGCGATCAAATATGCAGTTACTGCAGGAAGTTTGAAAGGTTTAAATACTCTTGTCATCAAAAGCCCCGCCAAAAGAGCGATGGATACTGTTATTAATACGTTCATAACATCCTCTCCTAACTTGTAAAATTATGTGATTTTTTATCATTATTTCTCACAATCCTACAAAATTATACGCCTCTCTTTTCAGAAAATCAAGGATAGAAAAAGGAACCGCATTCCCGCAGTTCCTTTTCCTGTCTTCCAAAAACGATATGTTTCCATTCTTTTATATGATATTTTACTGCATTTCCTCCTGCAGCAATTCTCCTTCCGGTTCATTTTCCCCGCACAAACACCAATAGGCTTCCAATCCCGGAAGTAAAAGCAATAATACGGTCCATCTTCCAAGCAGCGGATAGCAAAGACAGGCTGCCACTACTCCCACATGAAAACACACCAGCACCTTGCCAAAATGTGCCGCTCTCTGTTTTTCCTTCTCCTCTCCCTGGATAAAATAGCGAATCCAGGAAAGTACAAACTGCTTCAGATTGTTGGTGGAAAAGACACAGGAGCTTTTATACCCTTCTGTACCCTCAAAGACATTCCACTGAAATGCCGCAGCAAACCAGATGGGATAGAGGGCACACACGGTGTTTTCAGAAAGTGGTCCAAAGGCCATCCAAAAAGCCACTGCCATATCAATTACCACCGCTATTTTTTCCACATTCCACGGTTTCTTTAATTTTATATATTCACTGCCTGCAATACCGGCTATAAATACCAGCAAAGAACCTACCCGATATGCGGCATCTATCATATTTTTTCCTACCAATAACTCAACCAGGGCAATGAGATTCGCTGTCTGCGCCGACGCAAACATCCCATGGAAGCCTGCCACCGCATAGCCGCCCAAAATTCCGCCCATCATCACAACACCAAAATACGGTTCTATCTTCTTCATCGATTTGGTCTCCTTTTACGTCAAATGCTGTTTCCGTCCTACCAAACACCTATTGTAGTACCAAATTTAATTTTTTTAAAGACCTTTTTTCCTAGATTTCCAAAAAAATAAGATCTCCCTCCATTTTCACAGAGGAAGATCTTTAATTTTTATTCTAATTCAAAAGCACCTGTATAAAGCTGATAATACTGTCCTTTTTCTTCAATTAACTGATCGTGGGTACCACGCTCGATAATGTGACCATGATCCAGAACCATGATAACGTTTGAGTTCTTAACGGTAGAAAGACGATGGGCAATGATAAATACCGTTCTGCCTTCCATCAGTTTATCCATACCGCGCTGAACAATCTGTTCTGTTCTTGTATCGATGGAGGAGGTTGCCTCATCCATGATCATAACAGGAGGGTCTGCTACTGCTGCTCTGGCGATGGAAATAAGCTGTCTCTGTCCCTGAGAAAGGTTGTCACCGTTGTTCTCTAAGAGAGTGTCATATCCATCTGGAAGACGGGTAATAAAGTCGTCTGCTCCCGCAAGTTTTGCTGCGCTGATACATTCTTCATCGGTAGCCTCCAGGTTACCATAACGGATATTTTCCATAACGGTGCCAGTAAATAAGTTTACTTCCTGAAGTACCAATCCTAAGGAACGACGCAGATCCTGTTTCTTGATTTTGTTGATGTTGATACCGTCATAGCGGATCTTTCCATCTTCAATATCGTAGAAGCGGTTAATAAGGTTTGTGATGGTTGTTTTACCAGCACCCGTCGCCCCAACAAAGGCTACCTTCTGTCCTGGTTTTGCATAGAGGCTTACGTTGTGTAAAACGGTCTTTCCTTCCACATAAGCAAAATCTACATCTTCCATTACAACATCACCGGCAAGTGGTGTGTAAGTCAGTGTGCCATCGCCATGTGGATGTTTCCATGCCCATTTTCCAGTATGTTTACTTGTTTCCTTCATGTTGCCGTCTTTGTCGTATTCCACATTAACTAATGTTACATAACCGTCATCTTCTTCTGGAATCTCATCGATTAAGTTGAAGACACGTTCTGCACCTGCAAGAGCCATAACTACGTGGTTGATCTGCTGAGAAACCTGGTTTACGTTTCCACTAAACTGTCTTGCCATGTTAAGGAATGGTACAACCACATCAATGGTAATAACACCAACAGAACCTGCTAAGAGAGCAGATACACTCACATTTGGCACCTTCGCAAGGAGAAGAAGACCGCCCACTACTGCGATACATACATAGAGCACGTTACCGATATTCTGGATGATTGGCGCCAGCACGTTGGCATAAGCATTGGCACGAAAAGCGTCTTCGAACAGTTCTTCATTGATCTTTTTAAAGTCTTTGGAACACTGTTCTTCGTGATTAAATACCTTCACAACCTTCTGTCCGTTCATCATTTCCTGGATAAAGCCCTCTGCCTTACCGAGAGAACGTTGCTGACGAATAAAGTATTTAGCAGAACCGCCACCAATCTTTGCAGAAACATTAAACATAACAACTACACCAACCAGCACTACGAGAGTCAGCCATACACTGTAATACATCATAATGCAGAATACACTGACAAGGAGGATTCCACACTGGAATGTAACAGGAAGCGCCTGAGACACTAACTGGCGAAGGGTATCAATATCGTTTGTATAACGGCTCATAATATCGCCGTGTTTGTTTGTATCAAAGTAACGAATTGGAAGATTCTGCATCTTCTCAAACATCTTGCGACGCATTTTATCCAGAAATCCCTGTGTAAGAAATGCCATCATCTGTGTATAGGAAACGATTGAAATCCAAGACACTACATATACACCAAGAAGCATAAATACCTTTGGCATAATCACTTTTGCTGCCCCTGCCCAGTCACCGGTCAAATACCATTCTCCGATATCCGCCAACACCTGCTGCTGGAAAATAGCTGGCAATGCAGAAGACACTGCTGCAATAACAATACATACAATAATAGCTGGTAACATTACCGGGTAAAACTGAAATAACATCTTAATCAGACGGGAAAGAACCTTCATATTAATGCCTGGTTTTCCACCCTTTGGTCCTTTCTGGCCCTGTGGTTTTTCCATATTCTTACTCATCTGCTTCACCCGCCTTTCCACTTGTCTGCTGTTCATAAATTTCCTGATAAATGCTGCAGCTTTCCAAAAGTTCTGCATGACTTCCTGCATCGGAAATCTTACCATTTTCCATAACAAGGATCATGTCAGCATCTTCTACGGAAGAGATACGCTGTGCAATAATGATCTTTGTCGTATCTGGAATAAATTCCTTAAATCCTTTACGGATTAAGGTATCTGTCTTTGTATCAACGGCACTGGTGGAGTCATCCAAGATTAAGATCTTTGGCTTTTTCAGCAGGGCTCTTGCAATACAAAGTCTCTGCTTCTGACCACCAGAAACGTTTGTTCCGCCCTGTTCGATGTAAGTATCGTATCCCGCTGGGAAGGTGGAAACAAACTCATCCGCCTGTGCTAACTTACATGCTTCTATTAATTCTTCATCTGTAGCCTCTGCATTTCCCCAACGGAGATTTTCCTTGATGGTACCGGAGAAAAGCTGATTTTTCTGTAATACCATGGCAACACTGTCACGAAGTGTCTCAATATCATAATCTCTAACATCCACACCACCGACAGATATAGTACCTTCTGTCACATCGTAGAGACGTGGAATCAACTGTACCAGAGAAGACTTGGAAGAACCAGTTCCTCCAATGATACCTACGGTCATGCCGGATTCGATATGCAGATTTACATCGGATAAAGCATATTTCTTTGCTTTTTTAGAATATTTAAAGCTAACATTTTCAAAATCGATAGAGCCATCTTTAACTTCCATCACTGGCTCTGCTGGATTCTTTAAAGTAGACTCCTCATCCAACACTTCTGCGATACGTTTGCCAGATTCCATGGACATAGTAAGCATAACGTAAATCATAGAAAGCATCATAAGAGACATCAAAATCTGCATACTATATGTAAGCATAGCGGAGATATGTCCTATATCCAAAAGGCTTCCTTGACTTGTAATAACAAGGTTGGAACCTACTGTAAGTACAAAGATCATATTAAAGTACACACAAAGCTGCATCAATGGATTGTTAAATGCTACAATTCTTTCTGCTTTTACAAAATTGGAGCGAATTTCTTCTGCTGCATGACCAAATTTTTCTTTTTCATACTCTTCTCTTGCAAATCCCTTTACTACGCGCATCGCTCTTACGTTTTCTTCAATGGATTCGTTTAACTTATCGTATTTTTTGAACACGCGGTGGAATGCCGGCATAGCCAATCTGGCAATACAGAACAGACCAATTCCGAGAACTGGCACAATAACGATAAAGGTCATAGCCAATCTTCCACCCATGCGGGCTGCCATAATAATGGAGAAAATAAGCATCAATGGAGAACGAACCGCCGTACGAATTGTCATCATATAGGCCATCTGCACGTTACTTACGTCTGTTGTCAATCGGGTTACTAAAGAGGAAGAATAGAACTTATCAATGTTCTCGAAAGAATATCCCTGAATGCGGTCAAAGATATCATTTCTCAGATTCTTCGCAAATCCTGCGGCCGCTTTCGCACTGGTATAACCGGCTGTGCCGCCAAGGGTAAGGGAAATCAGTGCCATCAAAACCAGCATCAGTCCTGTGAACAGCAATGTCTTCATCTCAATACCAGCTTTTAACTGGTTAACCAAATCTGCTGTGAAAAATGGAATCAGACACTCAATTACTACTTCCCCTAAGATAAACAAAAATGTTAAGAGAGTTGGTTTTTTATACTCTCTTACACTGGATAGCAATTTTTTTATCATAGTGAACTCCTTTCAAATGTATTTGCGTTGGTTTTCTACCCTTTCTTCCTAGTTTAAAATGGGCTTTGGATATCTTCTCAGCTTCCCCGCAATTTCGGGTATCACTCAAAATCCAATACCTCACGCAATTGTATAACATTATACTGAAAATAATTTTATTTCGCAATTCCCTCTTTGCACTTTATTAATAAAATGTTATTA
>CAYLUV010000070.1:0-11600 GCA_964386955.1 uncultured Lachnospiraceae bacterium | reverse complement strand
TCTTTTAGATGAACCCCTTGCAGCCCTTGACTTAAAACTCCGCAAGGAAATGCAGTATGAATTAAAACGCATCCAGCAGGAAGTCGGCATTACCTTTATTTTTGTTACCCACGACCAGGAGGAAGCTCTTACCATGTCCGATAAGATCGTCGTTATGAAGGGCGGCGAGATTCAGCAGGTAGGCACACCGGAAGAAATCTACAACGAACCAACCAACCGCTACGTTGCCAACTTTATCGGAGAAAGCAACATTTTACCAGCCACTATGGTGGAAGATTACAAGGTTCGTTTCGACGATATTACCTTCGACTGTGTGGATTTCGGCTTCAAACCAAACGAACCGGTGGAAGTGGTAATCCGACCGGAAGATATCGATATTGTAGATGTGAAGGACGGTAAGATGACCGGAGAAGTGTTGAGCGTTCTTTTTAAAGGCGTTCACTATGAGATTATTGTGGAGACTGTTCCTGGAACCAGCGTCTCCGTCAATATGAGTGTGGTACACAACCATGACGTCTCCGGCGACAACGGCAAAGAGATGATCAATGCCAACACTTTCTACGTGGACTTAGAGGATGTAAAAAATCTGGATGACAAGGAAATTATCGCCCTTGCCAACGCACAGGCTTGGAATCCAGAGACAGACGAGTATATCTCCATTGCCAGAATTGAATATGATCTGAAGGAGGAAGTGGGACATTATCCTGTCACCTTCTCCACCGCCAATGGCACTAGCATTGAGCGAAATATTATCGTTGTCAATCAGCCGTTCGTGAAGAACGAAAAAGCAAACGAAGGTATTATGGCCTTCAACTTTATAAAGACAGTAGATGAGATTCGGGAATCACAAGCTCTCGACACCGATTTAAAAACATGGGCCGGTGCCCAAGGCTGGAAACTCTCCGATGAAAATCAAAGCATCGATATCAGTGTGGATTATGACTTTGATCCAGATGATATCAAAGAAGGAGTTTACAATATCACCTTCTGGACAACGGGTCGTGAATTTAAGATTCACACCACCGACTACTCCGAAGTGGGTCAGGAGGTCGGCCTGACATTCTTCCCAGAAGACATTCATGTCATGTCTAGGATGGTTTTCTAATATGAAGAAATTTTCTCAATTAGCCATTCCTTATATTGTGTGGGCGGTTATGATGCTTGTGGTCCCTATGGGACTGATCGCCATGTATTCCTTTATGGAACAGGGCAACAACATCATTTCCTTTTCCTTCACCTTACAGCATTACGTCAAATTTTTTACCGACCCGGATTTTTTATTAATCCTTTGGCGTTCTATGCTGATTGCAGTAAAAACAACCATCATCTGCCTTTTACTTGGCTATCCTATCGCCTATTTTATTAGCCGTACCAGTGAGAAAGCCCAGACCCTCTTGGTTCTCGTCATTACGATCCCTATGTGGATCAATGCACTGGTTCGCACCTACGCTTGGATTGGTCTTTTAAGTGAAGGTGGATTGATTCAGCGTTTTCTTAGTATTTTTGGACTGGGAAACAGCGAACTTCTCTACACAGAAGGGGCTGTTTTGCTGGGTATGGTATACAATTTCCTCCCATTTATGATTCTGCAGATCAATACATCTCTCTGCAAAATGGATCATTCTCTTTTGGAGGCGGCCTCTGACTTAGGGGCTCATCCTGCCCAGACCTTTTGGAAAGTGACATTTCCACTTTCCCTCCCAGGCGTAATCAACGGTATTACACTGGTATTTCTTCCAGCCGTTAGTTCCTTCTTTATTCCAAAGTTGTTGGGCGGCGGACAGTATTTCCTCATCGGAAATATGATTGAAAACCAATTTATCACCGTTGGCGAATGGAACTTCGGCAGTGCCATTTCCATGATTATGGCCATCATTATGATGCTTCTTATGATGTTGGTACGAAACGTGGAAGCGCGCAATCAAGGCGGAAGGGAGGATTCGTAAGCAATGAAAAAGAAAAAGAGTACCCTTGGCACCCTTTTGATGCTTCTTACGATCATCTTCTTTTACGTGCCAATCCTTTATATGATTGTTTTCTCTTTTAACGAGGGAAAATCACTGACGGCCTTTACTGGATTCTCCCTGCGCTGGTATCAGCACATGCTGGAATCCCGAGATATGATGGAATCCTTATACACCACTTTCAGCGTGGCACTGATTGCCACCGCCATTTCTACCGTGGTGGGAACCATTGCAGCCATTGGCCTCAGCAAATCCAAAAAGATCATCCGAGATTTAATGGATCAAATCAACAATCTTCCGATGATGAATCCGGAGATTGTAACGGCCATCGGCTTTATGCTCCTCTTCATTACATTTAAGGTAGAAAAGGGCTATGCTACTATGCTTCTTGCCCACATTGCTTTCTGTATTCCTTATGTAATGCTGTCTGTGACACCAAAAATCCGCTCCTTGGATCCAAACCTGGCGGACGCTGCCATGGACCTCGGCTGTACCCCTTGGATGGCTCTCACTAAGGTCATTGTACCACAGATTACACCGGGTATTGTGTCCGGCGCGCTGATTGCCTTTACCATGTCCATCGATGATTTTATTATTTCCTACTTCGTCACTGGCGGTGGGGTGAAGAATTTAAGTATCATGGTCTACACCATGAGTAAACGAGTCAATCCTAGTATCAATGCCATCTCCACGTTGGTCGTTGTTATCATCACCATTGCACTGATTATCATCAATGTGGTTCCTGTTATTCTGGCAAAAAGAGAGAAAAAGGAAGAGATTAAGGGACATCGCTGGGTACTTCCAGTCTCTATGGCAGCTGTTTTAATCTTCGCCACCATCGGATTTACTAGTCTCCGTGGCGGAAGAGGCAGTTCCCTCCCTTATGCAGGGCAAACCCTTCGCATCTATCTTCCTGGTGAATATATGGGTGAAAATGTGATTCCTGCCTTTGAAGCCCGCACGGGAGCAAAGGTTATCGTGGAAAACTTTGATTCCAACGAGCAGATGTATATCAAGGTTGCCAATGGGGAATCCTACGACCTTTTGATTCCTAGTGACTACATGATCCAGCGCCTGATGGAGGAAAATCTACTTCAAAAATTGGATACAAGTAAATTGACATGCAAAGAGCTTTTATCCGATGCAGTGAAAAATCCAGCTTACGATCCAGAAGATGCCTATTCTGTTTCCTACTTCTGGGGAACGGTTGGTATTGTATATGACAAGGAGAAAGTATCCTTAGATGATTTAGAAAAAGAAGGATTCAACATTTTCCTAAACGAGAAATACAAAGGGGATATTTATCTCTATGACTCTGAGCGAGATTCCTTTATGATGGCTTTAAAGGCTCTCGGTTATTCCATGAACACCACCGATGAACAGGAACTGCAAAAAGCCTATGATTGGCTGGAAACCTGTGCCATCACCATGGAACCGGAGATCGTCATGGATGAAATTATCGACAATATGGCACAGGGACGTAAAGCCCTGGGCATTGCCTACTCTGGAGATGCCACCTATATTTGCAATGAAAATGAAAATATGGGCTTTTATCTTCCAATAGAGGGCACCAACATCTGGTACGATTCCATGGTAATTCCTGCCAATGCCCAAAACACAGCTCTTGCCTATGAATTTATGAATTTCATCAGTGAATATGATTACGCTTACGACAATTCCAGCTACGTTGGATATACCTCTCCAAATCAGCAGGTTATGGAAGACCTTTCTATGGGAGAATTTGATGGATTAAATGCCTACGTTCCTCGTACCGCATACGATGGAGATGAGGTATTTATCTACAATGCAGAAACCCGCAAGGTAATCAGTAACCTTTGGAGCCGGTTAAAAATTGCCGCAAGCAATAACTAGATTTAGAGCGATATTTCTTTTATCCACAAAAAAAGAGCGATACTGAGAATAATCTTCCCAGTTCGCTCTTTTTTATATTCTAATTTATTAAATCTATTACGCTTCTTCGCCCATACCAGATGCGATAAAGTCGATGATTTTCTTTAAATCTTCTACTTCTGTTTCTCCATCGCAGAGAACTTCAATCTCTGTTCCGCATTTTACTTGTCTTGCTAACATAGCGAGCATATCTTTCGGATTGATGATGTTCTGTCCTACTTTGATTTCTACTCTAGACTCACAGTTCATGCAAATGCTTGCTAACATTGTTGCTGGTCTTGCGTGGATACCTGTTGGGTTTACGATTGTTGTTTTTCCTACTACCATTTTTTATTCCTGCTTTCTATCTTGTTTTCTAGTGAAATATTTAACATTTGTTGCACTGAAATACTAGCAAGAAACCTGAATTTTGTCAACGACACTGCCTTTCTTCTGCCCTTTTCCCCTTGTATTTTTACAAATTATTTAACAAATTCAAAGGGTAAAAAACTCATTTGATTGACAAAGTAGACAATCCTAACCGTTTTACATTTTCTTTACATTTCAATTTTTTGCAATTTCATCAAATTTCACCGGATATTTTTCGGATATTTTGCAAGAATTTTCGTCTTTTGGAAAAGTTTTTATGAATTTTTCTCTTTAGAATAATCCTGTGATCTTTCCGGTATCATCCACATCAATTTTTAATGCTGCTGGCACCTTTGGAAGCCCCGGCATTGTCATGATTTCACCAGTTAATGCCACAATAAATCCTGCACCTGCAGACACTTTTAAATTTCGAACAGTAATCTCGAAGTCCTTTGGTGCTCCCAGTTTTGTCTGGTCATCTGTGAGACTGTACTGTGTTTTTGCCACACAGATTGGCAGATTGCCAAATCCAAGATTCTCCAATTCCTTCGCCTGTTTTTTGGCCTGTGCCGTGAGTACCACACCTTTGCCGCCATAGATTTTTGTTACAATCTGATTTAATTTATCTTCGATGGAACCCTCCAAGTCATATGCATACTGAAACTCATTTGGCTCTTCCACCAGACGAAGAACCTCTTTGGCGAGGGCCTCGCCCCCTTTGCCGCCCTCTGCCCACACTTTGGAAAGAGCAACATTTACGCCAAGCTCCTTACATTTTTCTTCCACAAGAGCAAGCTCTGCCTCTGTGTCAAATGGGAAAGCATTGATGGCTACAACACATGGAAGTTTATATACATTCTTAATATTGTCCACATGCTTTAACAGGTTTGGAAGTCCTTTCATAAGCGCATCCAAATTCTCATTATTTAAGTCTGCCTTCGCCACACCGCCGTTATATTTCAGTGCACGAACGGTAGCCACGATAACCACTGCATCCGGCTGGATACCAGACATACGACACTTAATATCCAAGAATTTCTCCGCACCAAGATCAGCGCCAAATCCGGCCTCTGTGATGGCGTAATCTGCCAGCTTCATCGCCATTCTAGTGGCGGTAACAGAGTTACATCCATGAGCGATATTGGCAAATGGACCTCCATGTACAATGGCTGGTACTTTTTCTAAAGTCTGCACCAGGTTCGGTTTTAAAGCATCCTTTAAGAGAGCTGCCATAGCGCCATGTGCCTGCAAATCTCCTGCTGTTACTGGTTTTTGTTCGGATGGTTTTCCATAAGTATAACCGATGATAATTCTGGAAAGACGCTCTTTCAAGTCTGTGATATCCTTTGCAAGACACAGTACTGCCATAACCTCAGAGGCTACGGTAATATCAAAACCATCTTCACGAGGGGTACCATTTGGCTTTCCTCCCAGTCCATCCACAATATTTCGAAGCTGTCTGTCATTCATATCCACGCAGCGCTTCCAAGTAATCTTTCTAGGATCAATATTCAACTCATTTCCCTGCTGAATATGATTATCAATCAAAGCTGCCAATAAGTTGTTAGCTGCGCCAATCGCGTGAAAATCGCCGGTAAAATGAAGATTTATATCCTCCATCGGAACAACCTGTGCATAGCCGCCGCCTGCTGCGCCGCCCTTTACACCAAAGACTGGTCCCAAAGAAGGTTCACGAAGAGCTACCATGGTGCTCTTGCCAAGCTGCTGCAGCGCATCCGCAAGACCGATGGTAGTGGTAGTTTTTCCCTCTCCAGCCGGTGTTGGATTGATGGCAGTCACAAGAATCAACTTGCCATCTTTTTTGTCGCTCTCTTTTAATAAATTATAGTCAATTTTGGCTTTATATTTTCCATACTGTTCTAAATACTTGTCCTCAATTCCTGCCTTCGCTGCAATCTCTGTAATTGGTGCCATCTGGCATTCCTGTGCAATTTCGATATCTGATTTAAAACCCATTGTAAATCCTCCTTGTGTGGTGCTTCCCGGCCCCGTCCTTGTGTTGTATTAAGTTCCTGCAATCCTTTTTTGAACCTTTGGATTCAAAAAAAGGGCAACATATGTGGTTCACATATGTTGCCCAGACGGTCGGCTTTTCCAAATTCGGTTCCCTTGTGGTACTCCACTTTATCCGTCAGTAAACCGAACTCACTTCATGTAAATTCATCCTATCATATAAAAAAATAATTGGCAAGATGAATTTCGTATATAAATATGGAATTTGAGATTGCAATATTCTTTTTGTAAAATATTGTATATCAGTTTATTCCAAACCAGACTTACTCCTGGCACTTCCATTCTTCCCATTTTTTCGGTGCCCAGCCAGCAGGTACATCATAGTCCTCCAGCATACCGTTCATTTTGCGGTAGCTGATGCGGAGCTTGCTAATGCGCCAAATGCCGTCCTCACATTTACGAAAATCATTGCAGTACATAGAGAATCCTTCCACCGTCTTTTCGGAGGAGTAGGAGTTATGGTCTTCATAGAGGAAAATTCCTCTGGCGTGGGTGTCATCCATCAGCCAGATCAAAGGATTATGACTCATATGCATGGTCATCATGTTGCGATTGACATATTTAGAGCGAAGTGCCTGTTCCTTCGGCTCCACTGCATTTTCAGTAAAGTTTCGATAGGTAAAGTCCTCTGTAAACAGATCGCACACGTACTCCTCTTTTTTCATATCCATGGACCAGTAGTAGAAATACTGGGCGTCCAAGATGTGCTGGCGTTCCACCAACTGCTCTGGAGTATAGCTTTGTTTACGCACTTCCTTCATCACTTCGATGACCATTTTCTTGATTTTTGCATCTTCTTTCATAATCTTCATGAGACTTTCCTCCCTTTCCACAAAAATGATCTTCTTATCTCGCTAACTACACTGCTTCCTTCTGTACATACTGTTCTGGGTCGCCGTAGTAATCCAACAACATATTTGCAAAACGATCATGTACTCCATGTTTTGCCGGGGCCTGCACGATGTTCATTCCTGGGCTGTGATTTCCCTCAATCAGCTCCAATCTGCCATCAGAAAGGATTGCCACATCCCATCCTACCACGCGCAGACATGGAAGTTCTTTGGAGGCCTCCTCACAAAGCTGGCAGATTTCTTTCCAGAATGGAATCTGCACGCCCTTGAATTTCACACCTGTCATTGGATGTGTCACATAGGAGTTTGCGCATTCATCCAAACCATCGGTGATGATTACACCAGTTTTTGAATCAATCTCACAGAAAATGCCGCCGCCATGGGCATTATCTACGTGAAGTCCATTGTTTCCTACACGAAGTCCACAGCCAAACACCTCAAAGCGGTCTCCGTTGCGGAACGTAATTACACGAAGGGTATTTAAGGAAGATGGATGGAACACTGCCAGAGATTCGTGGGATTCTACGAACTCTTCTGCCAGATAACGTCCTTTGCAAAGCTGTTCGAAAAATGCCATCTTGTCCTCTTTTGCATCAAATTCTTCCTCTGTGAGGCGGATGAATCCAATTCCCCAGCTGGAATACTGTGGTTTTAAAGCTACGGTATGATAAGTATGTACAAAATCACAAAATGCTTCAAAGGTTGCTTCCGGTACGTATAGCCAGCCACGGCTTACAAAGCGATGAAAACTCTTTAAAAAGCTCTGTTTATCCTTCAAATATTTCTCAGAATCGTTGTTATATGGACGCATCAGACGAGTTGCCTCAATGTCTGTGAGGTATTCCTTCTGCTGTTTGGTGTCCAGTCCATGAAATCCAAAAATCATGTATTCAGACTGAGATACTCTCTTTTCTGGATTATTTCTTCTTACTTTCAGGTAGTCGTGAAACAGCTTGCTTGTGGTAAAATCCGCTGGAAGCTCTTTAGTTCCCTCAATGTAAGACATAAATTTTTTCTTTAACACTGGATATGCTTTGATATTTCTAATAATGTAATTGTCCAAAATGATATTTTTCTTCTTTGCCATTGTCTATCTCTCTCCTTATTCTTCTATTTTATCTATGATAAGCTACGATTTTCGAAGCAGGCCTCCAAAATCGGATACTTTCCAACATCATCTAACTGAATGATATTGCCGCCGGGCCAGTGGCAATTTCCTTCCACCAGCTCACACCCATCCGATGTAACAGCAATATCCCATCCCACATAACCCACATGGGGCATCCGTTCCATGGCCAACTGCACCGTTTCTAGAATATGATTCCAATTCGGAATCTCAAATCCAGGCATTGTCACCGCAGAACCGGGATGAATGGTATAATCCTTGATTTCTGTATTATTTCGCCCTGGGCCAAGAATACGGCCGCTTTCCAGTCCCACTGGGTAAGCCACGCCGCCGGAGTGAAAATTATCTGCCACTGCACCGGCTCTTCCGCCCTTTAAGCAAGCCCCCACCAGACAAATCTCACCCTTTCCATCTCTGGCTGCATTGATTCGAATGGTGCTGACACAGCCGGGACTAATCTCTTCTAAAGAATCATGCTGTATAATACACTCCTCCAACAGCAGATTTTCCTGCTGCCCTTTTCGGTAAAATGCTTCCAGATCCTCTATTTCTCCCACTTTTTTCTTCTCTATGCCGTGTCCCATAATGCCCCGATCCGGCTTACAGATCACCACATCTTTTCCCTCCAAAAATGCTGCCATCTGGGAAAAACTGCACTCCGGCACATAGCACCATTTTCTTTTGATGAGTCCCTCATACTTTTTGTAAAACAAGGACTTTCTCGCCATAATCTTGTTGTCCTCCGGAGTCATGGAACGATTTAACTCTCGATCTGCTTTCACAGAACGTCCGGAGGTAAGATAGGTCTCCCGTTCTCGATTATTTTTCTCAAAAAAACGGAGCACCTTATAATTTTCCGGGGAAGCGCCATGACGGTATCCGCAAGAAATCCCATCCAGAAAATAGCAAATTTTGCTGCCGCCCCGCTGTTTTGAAATATCACAGGCCATGGCCCAGATTTTTTTCACTGCATTCCACTGTGACATGGTTCTTTCCCTCTCTATCTTTACTGTTGGGTTCTCTCACCCAGAATTTTTTTCACATTTTCTTTTCCAAGAAGGGTTAATGTACGACCCTTTTCCCTGAAATCCACCGTAAGAGCAGCGGAAGCCAAGGCAATCAGGGAACTACAGATTGGCACTGGAATATGAAGTACCTCACCGAGAGATTCCATCAGAACCAAGCCCTCTGGCACATCCTCTGTAATATATCTGGAATTTACGCTGGTCGGTCCCTTTGCTCGCTCTGGCATACCAGCATAGTCAAAGAATACTTCCTTCGCATCTCTTTTTTCATCCAGACTGTTTCTATATTTGCAAGCCTCCACATAGGGAAGCGGTTCCAGACCAAGGTGTGTCAAAATATTCATTTTTTCCTGATCCAACGCCTCTAAGATTTTCCAGGTGGATGGGGTAAAAACCTCATGATACATGCAATAATCGCCCCCTGTGGCCTCGATGCGTGGAATACTCATCACTGCCCCCACGGTGTGCACAATCATGTTGGGATTGTGAAGAGCCGCCTCCACTACACTCTCCAGGTACACAAATGGTGTGCCCAGCTGATCTAAGATAGCCGCCGCTTCCTGTTTTCTTCCTTCCGGGTAAATGCCAATTGGATTTCTCACATTGCGAAATCCCACGCGGAAATATCCTGGCTCCATAATTCTACCGTCAATAAAACTGCTCTCTGCCTCTGCTACCATAACTCCCTCTGGAAGTCCAAGGCCAAGGGCATAGGCGGTGGATAAATATCCTGGCATCATCACCAGAACCTGTCCCGCTTCCAAAAATGGCACTACTTTTTCTAATACTTCTCTGTGGTACCCTGTCTGAGTACAGATAAACACCACTTGATTTCCCTTTATTTCCTCAATATCTCTCGTAACTTTCCCGATATTGCTTTCTTTCTTCTCTCCAAACTCATCCAACACCATCTTTCCCTGATGTTCCATTAAATACTGAAAATTCTCATCGTGAAGACTGTGGGATGTCTTGATCAGAGTCACCTCATGTCCCCTTCCGGCATAGTCCGCCGCCAGAGCACATCCGCTGTTCCCTGCTCCTACAATCGCTACTCTCATTTTTTTCTCCTGTATATTATATTCCTCTTATTTCATCAGACTTCCAAACATAAGATCTGTCTCCGGAAGACGCTTGTTATCCAAAGCCGCCGCCGGGGTAAAGGTCATCTCGCCAAATCGAACCCCTTTGTCCGTAAGGTAAAGATCCACCCGCACAAAAGAAAATCCTTCGCTAAGACGATCTGCCACTGCAAAGGCTTCCTCCAATCCCTCTGGTCGAGGCAGTGAAAATCCCTCCGGTGCTTCCTTGGAATCCCGATTGATCCGCATCAGCTGAAAATCACGGTCAAAGAAATAGAATCTAGGCCATCCTTCCTCTCTTCCCACGCATACCATAACGCAGTGTGCCTTTCCGTCGAAACAATAGAATTTATAATCCTCCGGCGGTGTGCCGTCCTCGTTTCCGATGTATTCCTCTACAATTAATTTTTTATCCACATTTCGGTACTGTAATTCCGAAAAATATGCCCAAAAAGGCTCCTTTTTCCACAATGCCAACTGCTCTTTTGTGGCTTCCTTATCTAGTTTGCTCTTAGAAGAACAGATAATGTTGTATCCACAGCCAAAATTCCATTTCATAGCGAAACGTTCCGGCAAATCCTCCCAACAAATCTCCGCCGGATCATCATAGACCGCTAACATGTTATTCAGACAATGGCCAATCCCCTTCTCTTCGATATATTCCCGCACACGATATTTGTCCGCGCATCTTCGAACCTGAGGATCCGTACCATAACTGCTCAATTTCAGCTTTAGTATCTTCTCATTTAATGTCTTCGGCTCCTTCAAATCCGGCCAACGACCAAATTTTTTGAAAAACAAAAGTTTTGTATTCAACTTTGGAGACAAATAAGATAGCATCACATAAAATCTTTTGGATGCCTTGCTTATCTTCTTTTTTTTCACGCTTCTGCCTCCCCACCGTACTCTAAGATCAGCTCCTCCGCCGCAGTCAGAGAATCGATCAGACAATCCACCACGAACTTGGAACGCTTAATAATGGAACGGCGTTCCTGCTTGGAAGACACATACTGGTAATGAAGCACAGAAATGGACGGATCATAGCGCACCACATTTTTCTCTTTTCTGCAAAGCCAATCCAAAATCTCCATCTCGTAGTACATATAAGTCTTTGGATAAAATGGCTCCGGATGATTCTTCAAATATCTGGCAGAGAAAATAACACAGGAACCATGAAGGACACTTCCCTCATATGGCACACTGCTGTCGATATTTTGTTTTGCGCGCATCTTTCTCTGTTTTCTTCGCCAAATAATCGGACT
>CAYLUV010000069.1:0-11832 GCA_964386955.1 uncultured Lachnospiraceae bacterium | reverse complement strand
CAGTTATTTTTTTCAAATTCCATTTTCTTTCCTCCTCTTTTTTTGCTCCAATCTGTGTCTCCTGTTTTCTTAATCACAGGTTTCTTCCTCTTTTTTCTTAAATTATAAACTTACCCTTTCTCACCTAAAATCACTCCTCCGTTTCTCTTTCAAAATCACAAATTTCCACCAAACGCATAAGTCCTGAGATTTCCAGCAAACGAAGGATTCTCTTTCCTGGATGATAGGCATATATTATTCCACCTCTCATATGAATCTGTCGATAGCGCCCCATGATCATTCCCACACCAGCGCTGTCCATAAATTGAGTCTTTGAAAAATCAAATACAATGTGTTTGAACTTACTATCCATCAGCAAAATCTCACATTTCCCCCTTATTATGTCCGCCACATGCTGATCCAATTCCTCCGGAATCTCAATCCAGAGATAATTTTTGTACTGATACGTCATAATTTCCATACCCTTATTCCCTCCCCAAATAATGTTCAAATAACGCAGCCCACGTTCTTTTTGAAAACCAAAAATTTCACACGGCAACACCTTGTCCTAACAAAAAAAGAAGCAACCGCCGGAAATAATTCCTTGCAATTGCTTCTTGCTTTCTCATAAGTACATGATTCTCTTTATGAAATTTGTATTCTATTCTTCTGTATCCTCTGCTATGGTACTGTCCGCAGTTCCTGCTACTGTAGAATCAGCTGTTCCATTCTCTGTAGTATCTTCCTGCACAGTTACACCCAACTCCTGCAGCTTCTTCTTCGCATCAGAAGCTCTGGATGTGCCAGGGAATTGATCTAATATTTTCTTGTAATTCTTGATGGCTTTATCAGAATCTCCCAAACGATGATAACATCTTGCCAGGAAGTACAGCGCATCTGCATTATTCTTGTTCAGCTTGTAAGAATCCTGGAATAACTTCTTGGCTTCCTCATAGCGATAATTATTGTAAGAAGAATAGCCTTGGCTATAGAGGCTGCTGGATGCCGCATTAAAAGTGTTGTTCTTGATGGTTTTGTAAATGCTCTTCGCTGTATCAGATTCCAAACGAGCTTCCTCCACATCCAAAAGGGCTTTAGCTGCTTCGATGGTCTGTCCCGTTGCGTAGAGCTGACTTGCTTTTAAGATAGCATCATACATGCCGTCTTCCCCATCTTTTCCTGCGTAGACTTCCAGACGATCTGTCAGCGTCTTGTTCTCTTTCTCTAAGGACGCTTTGTCATCCTCCAGCTGTGTGATGGTGGCATCCTTTGCCGCCACAGTATCTTTATACTCAACCTGCAGTGCTTTGTAATCAGAGCTTACATTAAACCGCTGATTTGGCATAATAAGCACCCACATGGCTACCACACCAAGTACAATACCAATCACCAAAGATACAATAAGGCTTCTGTTTCCACTTCCCGGATCCATATATTTGTTTAGATCCTGTCGTACTGTCTTCTTCTCCGCCTGTACTTTCGCTTCTGCCTGCACCTTTCTGGAATGAAGAACAGTAGGTCTTTCTCCTGTGATTTCCTTATAATAGCGAACCGCCATCGGATGGAAACAGTCAATCTTTAATACTTTCTCCACCTGTTTCTTGGCTTCCTCCATCTTGCCAGCATGCATATAGAGAAGTGCCAACAACAATCTGGCTTCTACAAATTTAGGCATAACAGAAATCACTTTCTTCACCTGAATCAGTGCCAGATCTTCACTTCCCTGCTGAGCATACTGAAGAGCCAGATTGTATTTTTTTACAACCTGACGAATTCCCTCTAAAAAGTCTGGTTCCTGCATCTCATTCAAATAGCGCTGTGCCGGATTATTCTGATCATCATAATTGATGCTGATCACCCACTGTTTTAAGGCCTCCACCACTTCTCCGGTCTCAAAGTAAATCAGTCCCAACAGGTTTCTGGCATCAATGTGATACTTATTGTACCTGAGAGATTTTTTGAGATCTTCCTTTGCTCCAGATAAATCTCTGACATTTGCCTTGGAAAGCCCCGCATTATAATAATAATCTGCTGTATTACATGCTTTCTTGATATATTTGTGATTCAAACCACAGGTTGTACAAAACTGACCTGCGCCTAACGGGCTGTTACATTTGCTGCAATTCATACGATCCCCACCCCTTATTTCTTTTCTCTTGGTTTGTTGGACATAATGTCTTTCACTGTTTCATTTACTACATCAGTGAAATCCTTTAAATCATTGCTGTAAATGGCATCTTCCGCCTGTTCTACGTTAAGACAAGGTTTGAAGTTCTCTAACTCTTTTTTAAAATCTATCATAAAATTAATTCCTTTCCCTACTGAAAAATTCTTTCAAGGACCCAATAAAATAGAGGGAACCTGCCATGTAGACCAAATCGGTCTCTTTCTTCTCGGATAAAGCCATCTCACAGGCTCGCTCCATGGATTCTTCTGTATCTATCTTTGCGTCTGTATATCGCTGAAAAACCGGTCGGATACTGTCTGGATTTTCCATACGCTCGTAAGGAATCCTAGTAAGGATAATTCGCTGAAACAGATTATCCTTCATCAAATCCCGCGCCATGGCATCGTAATCCTTATCTGCTGCCACCGCAAACACCAGCGTCCTGTCCCCGATTACATTATCTTCTTTTACACTGTCCAGAAAAGCGCGAATCGATGGTTCATTGTGAGCCCCGTCAATAATCACACCTTCTCTGATTTCTTCCATTCGTCCCGGCCAATCGGCTTCCAAAAGCCCCGCTTTTATCACCGAATCCTCCAGTTCCGGGAACAAAATCTTCGCTGCTGTGGCCGCTATTGCGCCATTCTCCACCTGAAAAATGCCTTTTGAGCGCACAGACAACTTACTATTATTATAATAACGATTCTCTACTGAAAAATCAATGACTTTTCCCTCAATCTTTTTCAATTTAAAGGAATCTTCAGAAAGCTGACACAAAGGTGTCACATTTTCTTTTGCTTCCCTCCAGAACACCTCAGTCACCCTGGAATCGTGATCCACAAAAAGACAGGGAACTCCTGGCTTCATAATGCCTGCCTTTTCCCCTGCAATCTTCTCTATGGTATCCCCCAAATACTGCATATGGTCCATTCCCACCGCAGTGATAATGGACAGTACCGGTGTCACCGCATTGGTGGCATCATATCTTCCACCCATACCAGTCTCCACCACAGCGTATTCCACACCCATCTTTTGAAAAATCAGCACCGCCATAGCAAAAACCAACTCAAAGAACGTAAGCGGCGGATATCCGCTTTCCTCCTGTGTCTGAAGAATCTTTTGATAACTCTCCACAAAAATCTCCTCCGGCACCAATTCCCGGTTAATCTGCATTCTTTCACGCATGGTTACCAGATGAGGAGAGGTAAAAAGTCCTGTCTTTATTCCTTTTTTTCGCAAGATGGATTCCAAAAAAGAACAGGTGGAACCCTTTCCGTTGGTTCCCGCCACATGAATCGTCTTGAAATTCTTCTCCGGATGTCCAAGATAGGAAAGGTATTGTCTCATATTCACCACACTTGGCACTGTTTTAAAACGGGGAGCAGACAAAATCGCCTTTGCTGCCTCCTCATATGTCATGTCTATCATTCTGTTCACCCTCCCGTAAACTCAAAAGAAGAGGGCCTCTCTGTCTCAATGAAAAGCCCTCTTTTGTACCTTTGTACCTATGATGTCAAAAGAACTTTTCTATTTTGACACCATATTATTTCTGAAGCTGTGCCAGACGTTCTCTTGTCTGTTCCAGCATCTGTGTATATTTTTCTAATTTTGCACGTTCTTCCGCAACTTTTGCTTCCGGTGCTTTGCTGATAAATCTTTCATTGGAGAGCATTCCCTCACAACGTTTGATCTCACCAACTAATTTCTTCTCTTCTCCTGTCAGACGAGCTAATTCCTTCTCAATATCTACTAACTCTGCAAATGGAATATAGATATTTGCCTTTGGAATCATAGTAGAAACAGCATCATCTGCAATACCAGTCTTATCTGCCTGAATCATAACTTCGCTGGCTCTTGCAAGCATAGCAAAGAATACTTTACCTTCCTCAAAGATATTGCGAACTTCTGCATCTTCAGAAACTACATAAACCGTTGCCTTCTTGCTTGGTGGCACGTTCATCTGTGCACGAACGTTACGGATACCGCGAACAGCTTCCTTGATCGCTTCAATCGCTGCTTCCTCTTTCTCGAAGTTCCACTCTTCTTTGTACTCTGGCCATGCAGAAATCATGATAGATTCTTCTTCATCCTGCATATTGCAGAAGATTTCTTCTGTGATAAATGGCATATATGGGTGAAGAAGTTTTAATGCAGTAGTAAGAACTGTCTTTAATGTCCATAATGCTGCTGCCTTTGTCTCATCTTCATCGTTCCAAAGTCTTGGTTTTACCATCTCGATGTACCAGTCACAGAATTCTTCCCAGATAAAGTCATAGAGCTTGGAAACGGCGATACCAAGTTCGAATTTCTCCATCATATCTGTCACTTCTTTGGTCAGCGTATTTGCTTTGCTTAAAATCCATTTATCTGCATCTGTCAGATCATCCATCGTTACCCCTGTCAGATCTGCTTTTTCGAAGTTCATCATCATGAAACGGGACGCATTCCATACTTTGTTTGCAAAGTTACGGCTTGCTTCAACTCTCTCCCAGTAGAAACGCATGTCGTTACCAGGTGCATTTCCTGTAATAAGAGTAAAACGAAGAGCATCTGCGCCATATTTGTCAATGATTTCTAATGGGTCGATACCATTTCCAAGGGATTTGGACATCTTACGACCCTGAGAGTCACGTACCAAACCGTGGATTAATACGGTGTGGAATGGAGTTTCTCCTGTATATTCCAGACCGGAGAATACCATACGGATTACCCAGAAGAAGATAATGTCATATCCTGTTACTAAAACATCAGTAGGATAGTAATGTTCTAATTCCTCTGTGTTTTCTGGCCAGCCAAGTGTAGAGAATGGCCATAATGCTGAGGAGAACCATGTATCTAAGGTATCCTCATCCTGTACCATATGGTTACATCCACATTTTGGACATACGCCTGGATTTTCTTTTGCCACTACCATCTCGCCGCATTCGCTGCAGTAGTAAGCTGGGATTCTGTGTCCCCACCATAACTGACGAGAAATACACCAGTCACGGATGTTCTCTAACCAGTGAAGGTAAGTCTTGTCAAAACGTTCTGGAACGAATTTTAAGTTGCCCTTCTTTAAAGTTTCGATAGCTGGTTTTGCCAGTTCTTCCATCTTAACGAACCACTGCTGTTTGATGAGTGGCTCAATCGTTGTATGGCATCTGTCATGAATACCTACATTGTGTTCATGATCTGCGATTTTTACTAAATATCCCTGTTCTTCTAAGTCTGCTACGATTCTCTTTCTTGCTTCGTAGCGCTCTAAACCTTCGTAGATGCCTCCGTTTGCATTGATGGTTGCATCATCGTTCATAATATTGATTTCTGGAAGGTTATGACGTTTTCCAACTTCAAAGTCGTTAGGGTCATGGGCTGGAGTGATTTTTACTGCACCAGTACCAAATTCCTTGTCAACGTAAGCATCTGCCACGATAGGAATTTCTCTGTTTACCAGTGGGAGAAGTGCCATCTTACCAATCACATCGGTGTATCTTTCATCCTCTGGATGTACTGCAATGGCAGTATCACCGAGAAGTGTCTCTGGTCTTGTGGTAGCAATCTCGATATATCTGTCTGTACCAACGATTGGGTACTTAATGTGCCAGAAATGTCCTGCCTGGTTTTCGTGTTCTACTTCCGCGTCAGAGATGGATGTCTGACATACTGGACACCAGTTGATGATACGGGATCCTTTGTAAATGTATCCTTTTTCGTAGAGTCTGATAAATACTTCTTCTACTGCTTTGGAACATCCCTCGTCCATAGTAAAACGTTCTCTGTCCCAGTCACAAGAAGAGCCAAGTTTTTTCAGCTGATCGATAATACGTCCGCCGTACTCTTCTTTCCATTCCCATGCTTTTTCTAAGAAACCTTCTCTTCCAAGGTCTTCCTTGTCAATGCCTTCTTTTTTCAGCTTGTCAATAATCTTAACTTCTGTTGCGATGGCTGCATGGTCTGTACCTGGCTGCCATAAAGTATCATAGCCCTGCATTCTCTTGAAACGGATTAAAATATCCTGCATTGTGTTATCAAGAGCATGTCCCATGTGAAGCTGTCCTGTGATATTTGGTGGTGGCATAACGATGGTGAAAGGCTTTTTGCTTCTGTCCATCTGCGCCTTAAAATATTTTTTATTTAACCATTTTTCATACAATCTGTCTTCAATCTCAGCAGGATTGTATGTTGTAGAAAGTTCTTTTGCCATTTTTCTTCCTCCGTCTTCAAATTTGACTTTTTTGCTGTGTTTTTTGTATTTGAACACAGCCTCCCATTCCACAAAAACACAGATTCTTGGAATCCGATTTTTGAAAAAGTCACAATCTAATTAATAATATACCGAAATTGGCTATCTGTCAAAGCTCATTTACCAATTCTTCCTTCTTTTTTTTCAATTTTTCCCGGTTCAGCGGTTGACCATCCCTTTTCCACTGAAATTTCTCCATATCAGAAACCAAAAGAAGGGCATTTTCTGTCTCTTGATTCGGCATAATCTCCTGTGCCTTTGTGAGCCATTTTTTTGCCTCCTGCCAGTAGAACAGACGGCAGCAAAGGATTCCCATGTTGTGATAGAGGGAATTTCTCCATTCTTCTCCCTCCTGTCCGTTTTCACTGTATATGGCCTTTTCGTAAGCTAGATAGGCATTTGCCATCTTTCCATAGGACAAATAAAGATCCCCCTTCTCCTTTTCCACCAAAGACCTAGGCATATCCTTTTGTTCCTTCATTCTCTCCAGAATCTGCCGTTTTTCCTCTAAACGAAAATAGGATCCGGCAGATAAAATCTTCACAGCCGCATCATAGGGAGACAAATCATCAATCTCTCCTATCTTGACACCACAGCTTAAAAGCCATGATGTCATACCGACTCGCTCTTCCTCCAGCAGCCACAATGGTGTTCTGGAATATATATAGTAACAAAGTTCCTCATAAGAATAGAGTCTGTGTCCCGACTCCCGCATCTCATAGGGTTCCTTTGCCATTTTCGTGTTGGTCACTATCATTCTTCCCATGTTCCATCTCCTATAGCAGTGTAAATTCTTTTAAAAATAATTGATGGGTTGCTGGAAGAAAATCACCAAATCCTTTGTCGCAGACGGTAATTACTCCCGTCTTATTGTCAAAAAATCGAATTTTCAACTGAAGTCTTCCCATCTTCCTTGGACGACTGCCAAGGGAAGAAACATCCACTGATTCCACCTGTTTTTCTCCGGTCATGGTATTTACAAAAACCACATCCACTTTACCCATGCGTTCCATAATCACGTCCACAGATCCCTTCGTGTCGTACCAGGCATTCCCCGCCTCGGTCACCTTCACAAAGGCATCCTTGTTGGCACCATCTAACACACCGGCCTCATAAAGCACTGTCTCCGGCGCTTGAATCATAAATTCTTTCTTGCGCTGTTCCTCCATAGTACCAGCATAATAGCAGCACCCAGAGGAAAAAAGGTTCTGTCCCACGAAAGCGCGTCTGCCGTCACAGAGAATCTTTAAGGATTTTTTCAGCCAATCCCCCTCGAATCCTGCACCTGTAAGAAATACGGCACTGACCACTTCTTTGGAAAAAAGTTGTTTTAACACACTGGCAAATTTCTCATCCAGCACCTTGCCCCTTTCCCCCTGTCCTGTCGACAGGGTAAAAGAGCCTAACACCTGTTTTTCCGCCTTATAATTGAGGGGCGTTTTCTTCTTTGAATGCTCCATCTTATATGCCTTTAAGCATTCCCCGTCAAAGTCAAATAGATAGACCGTATGCTTTCGTAGTTCCTTCTCCTGACTGATCACATAGTGGATAAAGGCATTTTCCCGGCTGATAAGGCGTAGATTGGACTTTTGATATCCCTTCCCCATCAGTCTTTTTTCCAACACTTTTGCTCTTGGAATCTGCTCTTCCTCCGTGGAAAACACAATTTTTGCCTTTTCCTTCGCTCCATGACCGTAGGATTCTATCACACTATTTATCTTTTCCTCTATTACATCCAGCGAAACCTCTTCCTGAAAGGATTCTTTTTCACTGGAAATGTCTGTCTGTCCCTTCTGGCAGCTGCTGAGCTTCAAAAAATCCGCCCCTATATCCACTCCCAGAATCACTGTTTCTTCCATCATGTACCTTTTGATTCCTTTCTTCTACCGAAAGACACGCAGTTGTTCCATCATGCGTCCCAACACTCTGTCATACTGTTCCAACTGCTCCTCCGTACCTTCCTGTTCCATCTGCTCTATGATTGTCAGACGGCTTCCCTTTACTTCTGTCTCCATCTTTGTCTGGAAAATGCCCTGTCTGATTTCCTGTTCTCCAAGGAAAAGAACCGTCTTTTCTGCCTTTTCTCCAGGCAAAAGAAGTGCCTTTCCGTAATAAAATCCCGGGGAAACTTCTTCCATTCTCACATATTTTCTTCTGACAGTTCCCTCTTTTTCGTGAATTTCAAGGGATACATATCCTGTCTCTCCCTCTTTTCCAATATAGTAAAAGCCTGTCATCTCCTTTAACAGTGGAGAAATGGAAACAAAAGTGTCAAATTTGTCAAAAAAGTCAAAAGCCATCTGTTTTTGGCAGAAACCTTCCACCAAAGCGCGAATCTGTGCTCGCTCTTCCAGCTCATATCCCTGCTCTGCTTTTCTTCGCAGATAGGAAAGAGAACTTACAAAGGAAAGTCCATTTTCCCGTTTTGCCTGTCGTTCCAATATAGCAAAATAGCTGTCCGGCATATTTTTTCTTCCCAGGAAATAATACATGCTGTAAATCTCCAGCATAGATTCTGTCAGAGTATCATTTTCCCGCTTCTCTAGATAAGAAAGGAGCACGTTCAACATTCGTTCCTCCCGTTCTCCCGTCAACAGGAGCTGATTTAACATGGCTTCCTCATATTCCGCCGTATCCAGCCCTTCTCGTTTTAAGACTTCCCAGAGTGACAACAAATCAAAATTTCTCCCCTCAAAATGCTGTCTCAAATAAAGGAGCACCTCTTTGTTATATTTGCCCTTGGCAAAACTGCGATAGGCCATGGTAAGCAACAAATCGTCCTTTTCCTCCCGATGAAGATAAAGTCCCACGCAGGTCAGCAGATAAAGCTGATTCCCATCCATCAGATCACTACCATAAAGTTCCGCCCCAAAATAGGCATCTTCCATGCGCCCCTGCTCCATATAATAATTCATCAGCGCGCGACGATACAACGGTGCCACCGTCTGATAATCCGCCTGTTCTAAGTATTCCTGCATATCATGAGCAGACTTGGTAAGCCATCTTAGGCGAACTTTATGATTCGTTCCATGATATTTCAGACACAATTCCCGGAATTTCTCCTCCTCCAAGTAAGGTGTGATGCGGTAAGCAACCTCTCTATGATAACGATTTCTCTTACTGTCCACAAAATAAAACTCTGGATTTTCTGAAAAAATCTCCACCTGACAAGCGCCATCCAACAGGGGAACATACACTTCCTCTCCACCCTGTTTCACATACAGGCCTTCTATCTCCGGATTTCCGCAATATAACTTCTTCTTAAAAATAACCTGCGGAATATATTTTATCCACTCCTGGCGATCTTGCATTTTAGGAAGTAAATAGGCATACAACTGGCATAAATAGCGGTTCATTCGCCCTTCCATCCACTGTTCAAAGACAAATTCTTCCATGCGAATCAAATAGCTCTCCCAAAGATCTCCACAAGCCTCCTGGTTATGAATCACATTGGCATAAAGATAGGCTCTCTCCCGCTTATCTAAACTGTTGCTGTAGTGGAAGTAATAGAGAAGGTTCTTTGGCAGTGCCGGATAGGTATCAAAATCCAGCGTCCGCAGATAATATTCATTGATTCCCACTATCTTCATTTCTTTGGCAATAGCATCTTCAAAATAAGGGTGAGCGGAAACATCCGTCTTATTCCCCTTGATATAGAGTGAACAGATGGCCTTCAAATACAGATCATCCTTCCTCACTGCGTAGAGTTTTCGCAGCACCTGTAAATGTGCCTTGCTATAATGCTTCTCTTTCAGCACCATGGCCGCAAATTGTCTGGATAATTCCAGAGAAAGATACTGATGTTTCACAGCCCAATGCATCAAATCAGAACGAATTCCCGCTAATTTTTCCAAATAATAAGGTTCTTTCTCCAAAGCATCCAAAAGCGCCAGATAAAGAAGGGGCGACTTTTCCCCCTGTTTCATATATGCGCCAAGAGTTTCACATTGTGCTACATAGTCCGTTGCCACCTTTGCATCCACCAGCGTCAGTAAGAGGTAATCCCGATAATCCCCTGTCTTTTCATATTGTTCTCTAATCTGAAGTGATGCTTCCAAAAGGGAGGCCTTATTCCTTTTACAGAGGGACACCAGATAATAGTAGTAACTTCTGCACTGGGAATCTTTCAAATAGACAGAACGTCTCGCCTCCAATTTCTCGTAGACTTCTGTCCATTCGCCTGTCTCTAGCCCCTGCGCCCCGACTTCTTCCTGTCCTTCTTTCGAAATACTGCTCTGTGCCAACTGCAGAATCTGATATTCGTAGAGCTCATAAAAATGTCCCCGCTCTTTCATCCCATCCACAGACTGTTTGATGTACTCTTCCAGTGAAATCTTGCCTGTGCGAAAGTCCACATAGCTTCGAAGAAGCACTGGAAATCCCTCTTTTTTATGGGATGGCAACGATAAGGGATGGCTTTTCCCACGAGTCACTGCCTTTACAGGGATCTCCAAAGACTGGTATACCGTCTCCACCACCAAAATATCATCCCAACATCCTTCTCGGAGCCCTATAGAAAGGGTAAGTTTTTTCTCCTCATCAAAATCACTTATCTGGAAGTTCTTTTTTGGAAGATGCAGTTTGCCCTGCTTTCCATAGATATGGCCTTCCAGATAACCCCATCCATGAAGCTGCAGCGTCACTTTGCCTTTTCCCTCCCAAAGAGAAAGTGTTTCTTCCTCCACGGAAAGAACTGCCGGCTCTTTTCCCACTGCCTCCATAAGAAAATTGTCCAAAATTACATCCTTGGACTGTCCCTTTAAAAGGTTGTGATACAGCTCATGAAGTTCCTCTTTATCTTCCAAAAAAACATCGTGAAACTCTTTCGTAAAAAAGGCTTCCTTCGCCTTTTCCCAATGTTCCTTTGCAAAACGTCCAAATTCTGCCAAGCTGGAAAGAACCTTATCCTGCACCCGCATTTTTTTCGCTACAATCGTCACACAGTAAGGAATGTTAAATTCCCCTCCATTGGTGATAAGCAAAAAATCACCATAGTGTTCCTCCCCCGGTATTCCTTTTTTTCCTTTAAAATAAAAAGGAATTTCACATTCTGTACCGGAAAGTTCTTTTCTTTCCACTACAATCTTATCGTTGGTGGACAAGACTTTTCCAGAAAGTTCCTGTCCATTCCTGCTATATATATGAAAGGAACCATCATAGGAGGTTCCTGCTTCTACCGACAAATGTATATAAAGATTTGACAATTCAATCTCTGGTTTTGTCATTCTTACACCTCAACTTTAATCATTCTGTATAACATGCTCTCTTCTACCGCAAGCACGCACACTATACCTACAGGTCTCACAAAGAGAATGTTATACTGTTTCATTATAGCAAACGGAAAGAAAACTGTCATTCTCAATAGAGAAATTTTTACAAAAAAAAGAGGCTATCTAAAATCTTTCATCTTAGATAGCCTCTTTATAACTGTTCACTGTCCAATGGTCCTTACCTTCCTTTC
>CAYLUV010000068.1:0-11899 GCA_964386955.1 uncultured Lachnospiraceae bacterium | reverse complement strand
CCTTATAATAGATAAAATTTATCCCTTTTTTCTGCAACATTTCCCAGTTTTTCTTACTTTCTTCTATATGAAATAGGGCTTTTTTCTTTTGATAAAAATTCCACTCCCGGCTGGAAAGGTGGGTCTTCCAATCTCCCTCCTTCCATGCAAGGATTTCTTCTTCGCTGTGGGAGGCAAGCAGCCTTTTCTTTGTCTTCCTTCCCATTCCGGGATGGCTAAAAAACAAATATTTGGTCCATCTATCTTCCATGCTTCCACCCCATGCGAAAGAGAGCCGCTTCCGCCAAATGCTGCTCATCGATTCGTTCCTTTCCTTCCATATCTGCAATGGTTCTGGCCAATTTCATAATCCGTACATAGCCACGAAAACTGATATTATTTCCCTTAATCAGCTCCTCCAAGCCCTCCTCACAGCTCTTTGTCATAATACAATATTTTTCAATTCCTCTTTCATTTAAATGGGCATTGACTTTAAATTCTTCCTTCTGATACCGTCTTTTTTGAAGTTCCCGACAGGCTTCCACCCTCTCCCGAATAAGAAAAGAGGATTCCTCTGGTTCTTTGCTTCGCATCTTTTCAAAGGGCACTTCCTCCACAGGTACCATGAGATCCATTCGGTCCAGCAATGGACCGCTGATCTTATTTTGGTAATTTCGAACCTGCCGTTCCGAACAAAAACACCGGGTACGATCTGGGTAATAGCCACAGGGACACGGATTCATGGCCGCAACTAAGATAAAATCAGCCGGATAGGTATAACTTCTTTTATTTCTGGATATGGTAATAACTCCTTCTTCCAAAGGCTGTCGCATCATATCCAATGTTTGTCGTTGAAATTCTGGAAATTCATCTAGGAAGAGAATGCCTTTGTGGGCCAAAGAAAGTTCTCCAGCTCCTGCATTACTTCCGCCACCCACCAGTGCCGCCGTGGTAATACTGTGATGGGGCGCACGATAAGGCCGTCTTGTAATAATTTTTCCTTCTGTCAATCTCCCGCTGATACTGTAAATTCTCGTCAGTTCCATCTCCTCCTCATAGGTCAAAGAGGGCAAAATAGATGGAATCCGTTTTGTGAGAGAACTTTTTCCACACCCCGGAGGACCAACCATAAGCACATGATGCTGTCCACTGACTGCTATCTCCAGCGCTCTCTTTGCCAAAGCCTGTCCCTTGATTTCTGAAAAATCTGGCTGCACAACCGGAAGATCCTCCTTCTTTTTTCTCTCATCTCCATAGGAAAAATGATTTCCCAAGAAGTGCTTCACATCTCCAGAAGCCAATAAATCGTCCAATACATCCACCGCATCTGCCAAGGAGTCTACCCCTATACAGTGCATCCCCCTGGTAATGGAAGCCTCCTCCACATTTTCTTTCGGCAAAAGACAAAGAGAAATACCTGCCTCTTTTCCACACAAGGTCACAGGAAGCACCCCTTGCACTGGTTTTAGAGAGCCATCCAACCCCACTTCTCCAAAAAAAAGTACCGGTTCCGGCAGCGGCTTTATATATTCCGCCGCAATCAATACAGAGAGAGCGATGGCAAGATCAAAGGTTGAGCCAGATTTTCGTATATGAGCTGGGGCAAGATTCACTGTCACCCGTCTCGCTGGCAATTGATATCCTTGATTTTTTAGTGCTGTCCGCACTCGCTCTTTTGCCTCTTTCACCTCGGAGGAGAGATACCCCACCAACTCAAATACCGGAAGTCCATTGCTGATATCCGCTTCCACCTGAATCAACGTTCCCTGGATTCCTTCCCAGGTTCCACTAAATACTTTACTGTACATATTCCTCCTTCTTCTCCAGTCTACACGCAGGTAAAATATATCATAAATAGCATTTTTTTACAACTCTTCCCATGGAAAAAGCAGGAAAATCTGCTCCTTCGCTTCTTTTCCTGCTTCCTATTTACTCTTTTCTCGAAATAGAATCTTACTTACATCCTACTCTTCTGTTGTCTCTTCCTTTTCTGGCAGATCCAGCGCGATAAACAGTTCTTCTAACTGCTTGTCATCTACTACACCTGGTGCTTCTGTCATAAGACAGGAAGCATCTTTTACCTTAGGGAATGCAATCACGTCACGGATAGATTCTTCCTGTGCCATCAGCATCACAAGACGATCAAGACCGTATGCCAGACCTGCGTGTGGTGGTACACCGTATTTGAAGGCATTTAACAGGAATCCAAATCTGTCGTAGGCTTCTTCCTTTGTAAATCCAAGACAAGCAAACATCTTTTCCTGTACGTCATTCTGGAAGATTCGAACAGAACCGCCACCGATCTCTGTTCCGTTTAATACGATATCGTAGGCTTTTGCACGTACTTTGCCTGGATCTGTATCAAGAAGTGGTAAATCCTCTTCCATAGGCATAGTAAATGGATGGTGCATTGCTACATAACGATTTGCATCTTCATTCCACTCCAGAAGTGGGAACTCTGTAATCCATACAAATTTGTATTCGCTGTTGTCAATAAGACCCATCTGTTTTGCCATATCAAGACGAATGTTACCAAGAACATCCCATACAACAGAATTTTTGTCTGCCGCAAAGAGAAGTAAATCTCCTGTCTCACCGTCCATAGCTTTGATGAGCGCATCCATCTCTTCCTCTTTCATGAATTTCGCAAAGCTGGATTTTACTGTGCCGTCACCTTTCATCTGTACATAGGCAAGTCCCTTTGCACCAAATTCTTTGGCTCTGTTTACCAGTGCATCAATTTTCTTACGTGGCATATCGCCCTGACCCTTAACATTGATACCACGAACAGTTCCACCATTTTCAATAGCACCCTTAAATACAACAAATTCGCAGTCTTTTACTGTCTCTGTTACATTTACAAGTTCCATGCCAAAACGGATATCTGGCTTATCGGAACCGAAACGATCCATCGCTTCCTGCCATGTCATACGTGGGATTGGAAGTGGCACTTCCACACCGATAGCTTCCTTAAACATTCTGTGAAGAAGTTTTTCATTGACTGCGATTACATCATCCACATCAACGAAGGATAATTCCATATCAACCTGGGTAAATTCTGGCTGACGGTCTGCACGTAAATCCTCATCACGGAAACATTTTGCAATCTGGAAATATCTATCGTATCCAGAGCACATAAGAAGCTGTTTGTAAATCTGTGGAGACTGAGGAAGAGCATAGAAAGTACCTGGGTGCACACGGCTAGGTACAAGGTAGTCTCTGGCACCTTCCGGTGTACTCTTACATAATACTGGTGTCTCAATCTCAAGGAATCCTTCTTCTGCCAGACAGTTTCTGATGGTTGTTGTCACTTTACTTCTCAGCATTAAGTTTTTCTGGATATTTGGTCTTCTAAGATCCAGATAACGATATTTTAAACGAAGTTCATCCTTTACATTGATGTCCGCATCAATTGGGAATGGAGGAGTCTGAGCTTCAGATAAAATACGAAGTTCTGTCGCCTTGATCTCGATATCTCCAGTCTTTAAATTCTCGTTTACAGCACCGCTTCTCTTTTCTACGGTACCAACCACAGCGATTACGAATTCACTTCTCAGCTTACCAGCTTTTTCGAAGCCTTCGCATCCTACGGTATCTTCGTCAAAAATGATCTGCACAAGACCACTTCTGTCACGAAGGTCTACGAAGATAAGGCTTCCTAAGTTTCTTCTTTTCTGTACCCATCCCATCAGAGTTACCTGTTCGCCAATGTTGGCTGCAGAGATTTCTGTACATCTATGGGATCTGTGCAATCCCTTCATTGATTCTGCCATGTTTGTTTCCTCTTTTCTATTCTTTCATCTGTTAGACGCTGGAACCAAAGGATTCCTTTTGTCTATCTTCTCTTTCATTATAAAATGTTTCTTAATATAGAATCCCATTGTTCCTGAGAGTCTTTTCACTATCTCTTAAAAAATTCCTTGAACTCTGTATATCCCTCTGCTGCCATCTGGTCTTTCTGGAATTTCTTATTTTTCTTCATCATAGTCACACAAACGGTGTTTCCTTCCTTACGCATCTCTTCTGCTTCCTTAAAGATTGCTGGAAGTCTGTCGTTTGGCATTCCTTTTTCTACTAAAAATGCCACCTTGGAAGCCTGTGTTGGAATCTGGAAATCCTTTTCCATTAAGAGAAGAACGATACGTTCAAATCCGATGGAAAAACCAACTGCTGGTGTCTTCTGTCCTGTAAATTTGGCAACCATCTCATCGTAACGACCACCGCCACCTACGGATCCGCTGAATCCATCGATGCTGATTTCGAAGATTGGACCTGTATAGTAAGACATGCCACGAACTAAAGTAGGGTCAAATTCAATCTTGAAGTTTGCTGTTTTTACTTCTTCCACGCTCTTGATGATGGTTTCCATATCCTCAGCCACCTTCTCATCTAAGAAGCCCGCAAGAATTTCTTTACATTTGCGAACACCTGCAATATCGCTGGTAATAAGCTCGAAAAGTTCCAGATATTTTGCAACACTTTCCTTTGCAAATCCTTCTTTTTCCAGTTCTGCTGCAACACCTTCCGCACCAATCTTGTCCATCTTGTCTAAGATAATGAATACAAGATCGTAGCTTTCTTCTGGGAATCCGCTGTAAGCTGCCATAGCTTTTAAGATCTTACGGTCGTTGATACGAATGGTAAAGTTCTCAAAATCTAATTTGCCTACCAGAGTAGAGGTTGCCAAAATAAGTTCAATCTCTGCAAGGATAGAAGCCTCTCCTAAAATATCAATATCGCACTGCATAAACTGACGGTAACGACCTCTCTGTGGTCTGTCCGCACGCCATACATTTCCCATCTGTAACGCCTTAAATGGCTGTGGAAGATTGTTTGCGTTGTTGGAATAATATCTTGTCAATGGTACAGTCAAATCATAACGAAGACCGCCATCTACCAGATCCATCTCTGTCTCTGCTGTATCCATTTTGAGTTTTTCGCCACGTTTTAAAATCTTGAAGATTAATTTTTCATTTTCCCCGCCCTGTTTGGAAAAAAGATTCTCGATGTGTTCTACACATGGTGTCTCGATAGATGAGAAGCCAAAAGAACCATAGGTATCTTTGATCAGACGGATCACGTAATCACGAATCTCCATCTCACGAGGTGTGATGTCTTTCATACCGGTAACCGGTTTTTTCTTTAATGCCATAATTCTCCTCCAGTATATAAAATAATAGAAGCTAGCCTTCTATATCTTTCTTCTTATAAACTTAAAATATTTAAAAGTCTTGCTTAAATCTCTTTTTTAGGGAATATCCTTCCCCCAAAGGACGCAAAGATATTCCCACCATCTTCCTATGTTATTCAGATATGCCGAAAATGTCAAGCAATTTATCAATTTCTTCGGAATGAGACACCCGCTGAAATGCCAGATATACCTTCATATCAAAATATTTGGCTTCCTCCACCATAATGTCCAGTGCCGTCTCCTTGTCAAATGCTTCTCGATATGGACGGTTGGAAATCAGTGCTCCAAAAGCGTCACAAACCCGAAGGATGCGGGCCGCCACAGGAATCTGTTCTCCCTTCAGATTCTTTGGATAGCCGGAACCGTCAAAATTTTCATGGTGATACAAAACAGCCTCCAAAATGGCATCCTCATAGCCCCGATCCTTTAAAATGGCATATCCAAGGGAAGTGTGCAAACGCACATAGCGCATCTCATCAATAACAAAAGTCTTTTCTCGATCATACACATAGGTATTTAATTTTATTTTTCCAATGTCATGGAGCAGTCCCGCCACAGCAATGTCGTGGCACTCCTCTTCTGAAAGCCCCATCTCTTTCGCCACAGCCACCGCAAGGTTGCTGACACAGATACCATGGTTTATAGCATCTTCCAGAGAAAGGCTGATGGGTGTCTCCACTGCATGGGAATCGTATATCATTTTTTTCATTTAACCTTCCAACTTTCCAAGGCGTTCCTGAAATAATGTCTTCTTGCGCTCAATCATCTCGTCAATTCGCTCAATGTAATGATCCACGTTCTTTACATTCTCGCTTCGCTCAATGCGGTTTTCCGGCAGATACACACATTTTGTAGATGCGCCGGCACCCATGGCGATAATATCCTGCTTTTCTTCCATAATAAGAATGTTATATAAACTTTCCTTGCCCTCTTTGGCGTAACCGATGTTTTCCAGATTTCCCGGAATATTTTTCTGACGATACAGATAATATGGGTTCATTCCCATGCGCTGGGCTGTATCGTCCACCAGACGAAGCATCTCATCGGTACTTCCCTTTACCTTAGAACGATACTGTTCCATCTCACGATTTAACATAGCTGCTCGCTTAATGGCAAGGGAGTGAACCGTAAGACTCTCCGGCTCCAATTGGAAAATATCCTGCAATGTCTTTTCCACATGAGTGATATCTTCCCCCGGAAGTCCCGTAATAATGTCCATGTTGATGTTATCAAATCCCACCTCACGTGCCAACAAAAAGGCATCTATGGTTTCCTGTACGGTGTGGGCTCTTCCAATCAGCTTCAAGGTCTCATCATTCATAGTCTGAGGGTTGATACTGATGCGAGTGACTGGATGTGCTTTGATTGCCTCTAATTTTTCTCTTGTAATGCTATCTGGTCTTCCCGCTTCTACCGTAAATTCTCGCACCAAAGAAAGGTCAAAAATCTCCTCCACTTTTGTAAGAAGCTGATCCATCTGCGGTGCTGTGAGGGAAGTAGGAGTTCCACCGCCGATATACACCGTCGTCAGCTTTCTATCTTTGTATGCCTCTGCCACGTAAGCCATCTCCTTGTAGAGAGCCTGCAAATAGTTCTCCACCCGGTCAGAAAATCTCGCCAACGGGAAAGAGGTAAAAGAACAGTAGAGACAGGTGGTTGGGCAAAATGGAATACCGATATAGATACTGTACTCATCTTCGTAAGTGATGCGGTCCAGCACTTCCTGCTCCTTCTTGGCAACCTGGGTACATACCCTTGCCTTCTGTCTGGTAGCCAGATAAGTATCGCAGAATCGCTCCTCCACTTCCGCATCAGAAAGTCCTTCCTGCAGCCATTTGAAAATAATCTTGGTTGGACGAATTCCAGTCAAAGTACCCCATGGAAGGGTTCTTCCTGTGTACTGAGACAACATCTGGTAAATAAATTTGTCTACCACCTTGCGTCCTGGACCATGATCTTCATAGTCACACTCTATGGTTTCTTCTATCTTAATCTCACCATCTTCTTCAATCTTTCCGGTAATCTTCTTGTCTCCGAATTCATACGCAATAAGGAACCTGGGATTTTCCATCCCCGGTTCCTTCTCTGTCACGTCAACAATTTTTTCCCGTTCAAAGAAAGCAAGAAGAATGGCACGAATGTCATAATCATATTCTTTCTTGTTCTGAACTAAATAAATCATATCTATCTTCTCACATATGGATTGGTTTTTCTTTCGTTTCCAATAGTTGTCGCTGGTCCATGACCTGGGAATACCTGTGTATCATCTGGAAGTCCCATAAGCACATCATTGACAGAACGCATCAACTCTTCTCCGTCACCAGTTGGGAGGTCACATCTTCCTACGCTTCCATAGAATAAAGTATCTCCTGCGAAAATCCAGTTATAACTTGGAAGGTAGTAACAGCAGCTTCCTTTAGTATGACCTGGTGTCAGCATGTAATACCATTTTTCACCAAGAATTTCAAATTCCTGTTTTTTGCCTTTGAACATAATATTACCGTGGGTAGTATATGGTGTGCCTGTCACTTCTCCTGTAAGGTTGTAATCTGCTACCATCAATACTTCCTGTTCAATAGCTGCCGCAAGTACTTTCAGATCTTCCCCGTAGATGGATCTCAGATCTTCCAGCGCACCCATGTGATCTACATGGCCATGGGTCAGCATAACTGCCTCCAATGTATAGCCCTTTTCTGTAAGGATACCCTGAATCGCTTCTGCCTCTGCACCTGGATCCACTACCACTGCTTCCTTTGTTGCTGGATTGGCAATAATGTAGCAATTGGTCTGGAATGGTCCCAGTTCTGCTGACATAAGCTCTAATGTTCCTTTTTCTTTTCTTTCTAACATATGTTTCCTCCTGCTTATCGAAAAATCTATTTTCTTCTTTATTATATATTTAAGAAAATGCCCCTTAACCAGTGGTTCTTTCGATATCGATAATACTTTCTATATTTCTAATCTTGCCAATTACTTTGTTGAGCTGATCCACACCAGTAATATTGAAGCGAAGCGTGATAGTCGCTACCCCCTGCTTCGTGGTTCTGGATGTCACGGATGTGATATTGATATTCATTTCAAGGAAAATCCTTGTAATATCATTTAACACGCCCACTCTGTGATTTGCATAGATCAATAATTCAGTAGAATAAAGTTCGTTTCCGGTACTCTCTGCTTGCCATTCTGCCTCAATGAGACGAGCACGGTCAGAATCAGACATGCCTACCACATTGACACAGTCTGTTCGATGGATGGAGATACCACGACCTCTGGTGATAAATCCCACAATCTCATCCCCCGGCACTGGGGTACAGCATCTGGAAAAACGAACCGCCATATCATCAATTCCCTTGACGATAATGCCACTCTTAGAGCGATGCTCCTGTGGCTTCTGGCTTTTTTCCTTCATCTCCTCCAGAATCTCTTCTGTGGAAATGTTCTTTTTGTGCAGTTTCTGCAGTTCCTCTGTCAGTCGGTTTACAACCTGCCCTTCTTTCAAACCGCCATGTCCAACGGAAGCCAGCAAAGATTCCCAGTCTTTGCAGTTGTAACGCTGCTGCACTTTCTTCATAAATTCTGGCTTCAGAAGAGGGGCAAGGGCAATTCCCTTCGCCTTGGCATAACGTTCCAGAAGTTCTTTTCCCTTCTGAATGTTATCTTCCTTAAATTCTGCCTTAAACCACTGATTGATTTTGTTTCGAGCCTGGGTACTTCTTACGATAGAAAGCCAATCTCGGCTTGGACCCTTGGAATTTTGAGAAGTAATAATTTCAACTCGGTCACCATTCTGAATCTTATACTCAAATGGCACCTGTTTTCCATTGACTCTTGCACCAACCATCTTATTGCCCACTGCACTGTGAATGCTATAAGCAAAATCCACCGGAGTGGAACCAGATGGCAGGTTTTTTACATCTCCTAGTGGTGTAAAACAATATACATCATCAGAGAACAAATCTAGATCTGTCTTTAACAGACTCATAAATTCTCTGTTGTCCTTCATATCCTGCTGCCACTCCAGAATCTGACGAAGCCAACTTAACTTCTCTTCCTCTTTGTTGGACTCACCGCCTTTTCCTTCCTTATACTTCCAGTGAGCTGCAATACCGTACTCTGCTGTGCGGTGCATATCAAAGGTTCGTATCTGAATCTCAAAAGGACTTCCCTGTGGTCCAATCAGCGTCGTATGCAGGGACTGATACATATTCTTTTTTGGCATAGCGATATAATCTTTGAAACGTCCCGGAATCGGTGTATACATCTCATGAATCACACCCAGGGCTGCATAACAGTCCTTCACCGTATCTACTTTGATACGAACGGCAAAAAGATCATAAATCTGGTCTAATGTCTTATCCTGATTGATCATCTTTTTGTAGATACTAAAGAAATGCTTCACGCGCCCATCCACTTCCGCCTTAATTCCAGCATCTGTAATGTGCTTGCGTACCGTCTCTACAATAGAATCAATATATTCTTCTCTCTCGTTCTTCTTAAAGGCAATCTGCTGTGAAAGATCCCGATATACTTCCGGCTGCAGATATTTCATAGAAAGATCATCCAGTTCAATCTTCACCTTGGAAATACCAAGACGATGTGCCAATGGCGCGTAGATGTCCATGGTCTCTCTAGCCTTCTCCTTCTGTTTCTCCGGTTTCATATATTGAAGGGTTCGCATGTTGTGCAGTCTATCTGCCAACTTGATCAAAATAACACGAATGTCCTTCGCCATCGCCAGAAACATCTTTCGTAAGTTCTCTGCCTGAACATCCAATTTGTCCTTGGAATAGTTGAGCTGTCCCAGCTTTGTAACTCCATCTACCAAAAGCGCCACCTCGCCACTGAACTCTCGCTCGATATCCTCGTAAGTATACTGGGTATCTTCAATCACATCGTGAAGAATACCGGCCACGATGGTCTCCTTATCAAGCTCCAGTTCCGCCAAGATCAAGGCTACGCAGAGGGGATGAATAATATAAGGTTCACCCGATTTTCTGCACTGATCCCCATGGGCTTCTTTCGCCAAATGGTATGCCTTCTCGATCATGCTCAAGTCAGTAGAAGGATGATATTTTTTAATTTCCGCTATTAATTTGTCAAATAGCACCTCCGGAGATGTAAAATCCGCCGGCTTGCTGATTTCTTTTGCACCAAGGCTTGCATTTGACTTTTGTCTCTCCATGACTCTGTCACCACACTTCATCTATTTTTACTCAATTTATCATAGATTCTACACCATTTTTCGTGTTTTGTAAACATAGATTGTCAAAAGAAGGACTGCCGCTTCGACGAAATAATGTCAAAACAACAGTCCTTTGTGCTCTTAGTATTTACTTTGTCTCGCTTCGCAATACTGGCATCGATAAATACGATTTTCTCTGTCAGACAATACAAACACATGATCCAGCTCCTGTTCTACAGAAGTGATGCATCGTGGGTTCTTACATTTTACTACGTTGGTAATCTTTTCTGGAAGTTCTACCTTTGTCTTTGTGCTGATTTTGCCGTCTTTGATAATACAAACAGTAATCTCTGGGTCGATATAACCAATGACATCTAAATCGATATCAAACACTTCGGAAATCTTTAAAATGTCTTTTTTTCCTTTTTTGCGGCTTGTTACATTTTTGATAATAGCAACGGTACAGTCCATCTTGGAAAGTCCCAATGCATTGTAGATATCCATACCTTTTCCCGCTGTAATATGATCTAATACAATTCCATTTTTAATGCTATCGATTCTCATTTTTTATGCCTCCAATCCTAACATTTTCATGATCAGTGCCATTCTTACAAATTTGCCGTTTAAAGCCTGTCTAAAGTAACATGCTCTTGGATCATCATCCACCTTAACAGAAATCTCATTTACACGTGGCAGTGGATGCAAGATGGACAAATCTTCCTTGGCAGAAGCTAACTTATCCATATCCAGAATAAAGCTGTCTTTTAAACGAATGTAGTCCGCCTCATTGAAGAAACGCTCTCTCTGTACACGAGTCATATAAAGAATATCCAGTCTAGGCATAACTTCTTCCATAGTTCTTACTTCTTCGTAAGGGATGTTTTTCTTCTCAAATACATCCTTCTTTATGTACTCTGGAATCTTTAATTCTTCTGGGGAAATCATAATGTATTCGATGTTATCGTAACGTGACAGAGCTTTGATTAAAGAATGAACGGTTCTGCCGAACTTTAAGTCACCGCAAAAACCAATAGTAAGTTTGTTAAGACGACCTTTTTCTCTTCGGATTGTCAATAGGTCTGTGAGAGTCTGAGTTGGATGGTTGTGTCCGCCATCTCCGGCATTGATGATTGGTACGCTGGAATACTTTCCTGCTACAAAAGGAGCGCCTTCCTTTGGATGTCTCATAGCAATAATATCGGCGTAACAGCCAACGGTGCGAATGGTATCTGCAACACTTTCACCCTTTGATGCGGAAGAGGAATTGGCAGAAGAAAAACCAAGTACATTGCCTCCAAGCTCCATCATAGCAGCTTCGAAACTCAAACGAGTTCTTGTACTTGGTTCAAAAAATAAAGTAGCCAATTTTTTATGTTTACAAACGTCCTGATATTTCTCTTTGTGAAGAATAATATCATCTGCTAAATCTAAAATTTCGTCAATTTCTTTCACTGATAAATCCATTGGATCGATTAAATGTCTCATAATGTCCTCCTTATCACTTTTACCGCGATTGACCGCGGTAATGCATTTTGACTATTGTAACC
>CAYLUV010000067.1:0-11925 GCA_964386955.1 uncultured Lachnospiraceae bacterium | reverse complement strand
TAGTTTGCAAAAGTAGTTGCAAGCAAAAACAAGCAGTTAAAAATTCATTTTTAGGATAACAAAACGAGTGTTCTGGGGTTTTTAAGGGACAGCTATGCTGATAATATGAACACATCAAAGAGTTGGAAAGGGGTAAATGATATGGCAATGAAGGATTGGAATGGTGACGGCAAAATCAACGGTATGGATCATTACATTGAAGGAGAAATTTTTAAAGATTCTTCAGGGACGAAAGGTTCTTCCCATAGATTGAGGGAGGGAAATCTATCCTGCTTTGGTTTTATTATAAGTGTGGATATCGGTTTCGTTCTGGAAGCAATAATTTTTATACTTTTAGGAATAGACGTTAAGGATGTACCAACTATTATTCTTTTAGTAGTATTATTGGCATGCATATATCCTGTAGCATCTTTTTTAAAGAAGATTGGCATATAGGATATCAATATTGATTGGAACCAATGGGGAGAAAAGTTAATATAAGATGACAAAATAAGGGTGTATGTCCCAGCAAAAGGTCATTTTGGACCGAGGGGACTTACACCCTTTTCATATGCCATGTTAGATTAAATTTGCTTCGATAGCATCCTTGGTTGGGATAGCAGGAATACCACCCATTTTTTGCACACAGAGTGCGCCGGAATGATTTCCGTAAATTAGAGCGGTTTCTACCATTTCTTCTGTAATCTCAGATACCTGTTGAATGCCGTACATGAGAAGGCGGGAGAGGAAACCGCCCCAGAAGGCGTCGCCAGCGCCGGTGGCATCGATGGCATTTACTTTCTGCCCGGGAATTACTTTCTGGTTTCCGTTGAAGTAATATTTGGCGCCTGCCGCTCCTAAGGTTTGAATGACAACGGAGATGTTATACTGTTTCATAAAGTTGTCGATATTTTCTTCTCCGCCGACAAAATAAAGTTCTTCGTCGGAAATCTTTAAAAGATCCACATAGGGAAGAATTTGGTCCACTTCTTTCTTACATTTATCCATATCATGCCAGATCATATCACGATAATTCACATCGAAACTTACCAACTTATTCTGTTTGTGAGCCAGTTTCATAGCGTAGGCGATGGCTTCACAACTTGGGTTTCCAGAGAGGGAGAAGGAACCGGCGTGGAACATGCGGCAATGGTGGATGTCCTGTTCCTTGATATCTTCTTTGCTTAAAAGAAGATCTGCGCCAGGTTTTCTGGCAAAAGTAAAGGAACGCTCACCGCCTTCATATAATGTGACAAAGGCAAGAGTTGTGATAGCCTTATCTGTGAGATTAGGACATAACATCTGGATATTTTCCTGTTCTAAGGTTTCCTTCAAGCGTTTTCCAAAATCGTCCTGTCCGAGAACTCCTAAAAATGCCGTGGATAGTCCATTTCGGGCGGTGGAAACAGCAACGTTTGCGGGAGCACCGCCAGGATTAGCAGTAAAGGTGTAGGGTTCTTTTCCAGGTGTAAAATCAATCAGCATTTCACCGGCACATATAATATCGTATGTTTGCATAACATGGTCTCCTTTTTATACAGATTCGTTTTCCATTAATTCAAATCCCAGTTTTAGAGATTTGTTTGGGGCATCAGGGTGTTCTATTTTTTCTAATAAAATCTTCGCGCCTTCCACACCACATTCCCGATAATAAAAATGAATGGTGGAGAGACTTGGGGATAGGACAGAGGCTGCTTTGCTGTCTCCAAAACCAGCGACTGCTATCTTTTCTGGAATGGCGATATGCTGTTCATTCAAGTATTTGATAGCACCTAGTGCAATGGTGTCGGTGGCGCAGAGGATGGCATCGGTATCTGGATTTTCACCTAAAAGAAGAGGGGTGTTTTGGTAGCCGTTATCCATATAGAAGGAACCGATGCAACACGCTTTTTCTGGTACAGGAAGTCCAAAACGCTCCATGGTATCAAGAAATCCCTGTCTGCGCTGTTGTCCAACGGCAAGGTCTTTTTCTGTTACTCCTAAGTAACAGATTTTTTTATGTCCTTTTTCTATCATATATTCTGTCATTTTTACTGCGGCAAGGTAGTCATCGTGGTAAATGCTGGAGGCATAGTCCGCCAATTGGCCCAGAACAACCACGGGAAACTTGAGAGATTTAAATAAGGTCTTATGTTTGGAAGTCAATACGGTACCAAGGAGAATCACTCCATCTACCATATGCTGGCTAAAGGTATGGATAAATTCCAGCTCCCGATTATTTTGATTGTCCGTATTGGCCAACAACATCTGGTAGCCATGTTGGGAGAGGACTTCACCGATACCTGCAACCACCTGAGAGATGGAATCGGAGTCAATCTTTGGAATGATGACGCCGATGAGTTTCGTCTTTTTGGTGCGCAGGGTCTGTGCCTGTGAAGTGGGAACGTATCCCGTCTCTTTGATTACCTTGGCAATGGCCGCCTTCTTTTCCTGGCTGAGATACCCGTTATTTAAGTATCTGGACACTGCTGAAGGAGATACTCCGGCAAGTTTGGCAATTTCGCTAATATTCATAGTATAGCTCCTTTATAATAAATGAAAAATTTTGTTGAAAATATGAAATTGGTTTCATGTGTATTATAGAATGAAAAAAGGATAAAATCAACAGAGGAAAGGATAAAAAGGACGGATTGTGAAAATGACACAAAGAAAATATGAAATCATTGTCACATTTTAACTATTTACATTTTGAAAAAGGAAAAGTATAATGACAGCATAAAGTGAAACCGATTTCACACAGAGATCACAAACTGTGAAACAGGATAAGAAATAATGGAGGAATCAGAAATGGATTACAAAAAATGTGCCAGCCAGATTTACGAAGGTATTGGCGGTAAGGAAAATCTCATATCTGCAGCACACTGTGCAACCAGACTGCGTTTGGTGATTGCAGATAATAAAAAAGTGGACAGCAAAGCCATCGAACAGATTGAAGGGGTGAAGGGGGTTTTTGATGCGGCAGGACAGCTGCAGATTATTATAGGAACCGGCACAGTCAACAAAGTGTACGATGCATTTATTGCCATTGCTGGAATTTCCGCTTCCACAAAGGAAGAAATCAAACAGACAGCGGCAAGCAAGACTGTGTGGTGGAAGAGAGCCATCAAAACTTTGGGAGATATTTTTGTACCGATTATACCTGCCATTGTGGCAACGGGCCTCTTGTGTGGTCTTCTGGGCGGTCTTGTGCAGATTTGGCCGAATATGGCAGACTCTCATCTCTATAACCTGTTAAATATGTTTTCTAATACAGCTTTGACATTCCTGCCTATTTTGATTGCCATTTCAGCGGCAAAGATATTTGGCGGAAATATCTACCTCGGTGCAGTAATTGGAATGATTATGATTCATCCGAATCTGATCAACGCCTGGAATGTAGCTGGTGGAGCTGAGACACAGACATTGTGGTCTTGGTTTGGTGCTTGGAATATTGAAAATGTTGGTTACCAGGGACATGTTATTCCAGTCATTTTGGCAGTTTGGCTGATGTGCGCCGTTGAAAAATGGCTTCATAAAAGAGTGCCGGAAATGTTCGACCTTTTTGTTACACCACTTTGTTCTGTACTTGTGGCAGGATTTCTTTCTATGACCGTGATTGGACCTATTTTTTCACAGATTGAAACATGGGTGTTATCTGGTGCGCAGGCATTGATTGCCATTCCATTTGGAGTCGGTTCTTTTATTATGGGTGCAATCTATGCGCCTACGGTAGTAGCTGGAGTACATCATATGTACAATGCCATTGAGATGATGATGCTTGCACAAAATGGTATGAACTTTTGGATGCCGATTGCAACTGCAGCAAATGTGGCCCAGGGTGCAGCAGCCTTGGCCGTGGCATTAAAGACAAAGGATCAAAAAATAAAGTCTATGGCGCTTCCGGCTTCTTTATCAGCCTTTATGGGAATTACTGAGCCGGCGGTTTTCGGTGTAAACGTCAGATATATCAAACCTTTTATAGCCGGCATGCTGGGTGGTGCCTGTGGTTCCATGGCAGCTTCTATTCTTGGGGTATATGCAACAGCAAACGGCGTAACTGGTATTTTTGGTTTTCTTGTAACAACAAACTGTCTTCTTGGTTATTTGCTCGTCTTTGGAATTTCTGCAGCAGTGGCATTTGCATTTTCTTGGTTACTCTATAAAGAAGAGTCTGGAAGCGAAGACAAGAATGTCATTACAGAGGAAAAAAACGAAGAGAAAAATTTAAATGATAATGCAGTCAAAGAAAATACCATATATGCACCATTAAAGGGAAGAGTGATGGCTCTTTCTGAAGTGCCAGATCCAACCTTTTCCAGCGGTGTGTTGGGAGAAGGATGTGCCATCGAACCGGCGGAAGGCCTGGTTACAGCACCTTTTGACGGCGAAGTATCTGCTGTTTTTGAGACGAAACATGCCATTGGATTAAAGAGCAAAGATGGAATGGAACTGATTGTACATATTGGAATTAACACAGTGGAATTGCAAGGAGAGCATTTTGAAGTGTTGGTGAAAACAGGAGAAAAGATAACAATGGGTCAGTCCTTAGTTCGATTCGATTCTGATGCGATCCAGAAGAAGGGGTATTCCTTAATCACACCGGTGGTTGTAACTAACGGGGAGGAATATGGAAAATTAAACGTTGTAAAAACGGGAATGACAAAACAGAGAGAAACTCTTATGACATTAGAAAAATAAGACAACAAGGTGTCTAAGTGATGCGGAGGAATCTGCATTTTGATAAGTTAGGATAAAAATCACGGAGGTAAGACTATGACAGAAAAAAATTTATATACACCACAGTTTCATCTAAAACCCCCAAAGGGATGGTTAAATGACCCCAATGGTCTTTGCCAGATGAATGGAGTGCATCATATTTTTTTCCAGTACTCACCGGATAATCCCATGGGTGGAAGAAAGAACTGGGGGCACTATGAAACAAAGGATTATCTCCATTATCAATTTACTGGTACAATCTTGGAGCCGGACAGCAGAGAAGACCGAGATGGGGTGTACTCTGGGTGCGCCTATGTGGAAGAGGATACGATGTATCTTTACTATACCGGAAATGTGAAGAAGGAAGGAAATCACGACTATATTTACAGTGGCAGAGAGGGAAATACCATGTTGGCCATCAGCAAGGACGGGCAAAATTCCATGTCAAAGGAATGTCTTTTGCGGATGGCGGATTATCCAGAAAATCTCTCCAATCATGTGCGAGATCCAAAGGTATTTTACTCCAACGGAAGCTACTATATGGTACTTGGAGCGAGAACAAAGGAGGACAAAGGCTGTGTACTTCTTTATCAATCCAAAGATAAAAAAGAGTGGAAATTTCATCATTTCATTGAAAAGGATGATTTTGGCTACATGTGGGAATGTCCGGACTTATTCTCCTTAAAAGGAGAGCAGTATCTTTCCGTGTCCCCTCAGGGGTTGCCGAGGGAAGAATATCGTTACCAAAATATGTATCAGTCTGGGTATTTTCATGCTGCGAAGGATTTGCGCACCTGCGGAGATGGACTGGAAGATTTCACAGAGTGGGATTATGGGTTTGATTTTTATGCGCCACAGACCTATCAGGATGAACGTGGTAGACGCATTCTCATCGGCTGGATGGGGGTTCCGGATGCAGAATACGAGGTAGAACCTTCGGTACAGGAAGGCTGGCAGCATATGCTGACACTGCCTAGATGTCTTTTGGTGGACAAGCAGACGAAGCGAATCTGTCAGATACCCTTGGAAGAGATAAAAAAACTGAGAAGGGATCTGTGGTTTGCGGGAGCTTGCAAAAAAGAAGAGGCATTTACCGAACTTGCAGATACCTATGAACTGCTTCTCTCCGGATTTCATCCGGGAAACTTTAAGCTCCTCTTCGATCAAGGATTCCAGATATCCTATGATGCGAAGGAAAATGTGTGCAGCTTCCTGTTTACAGATCAAAAAATGGGATGGGGAAGAAAAGAGCGAAAGATAAAATTGCTGCCAGAGGAGAAAATTTATAATATGAGAATTTTTGTGGATACTTGCTGTATGGAAGTGTATATAAATGACGGTGCCTATGTATTTACCACAAAATTATTCCGAACCTCGAAGGGGGGACGCAGTCTTTCTATGGAGGGGATGGCAAATCAGATGCAGATTTATTCATTGGACAGTTTTGAAATTATAGGGTAAAGTAGTAAAGAGAAAAATTTGGAAAAAGAACAAGGAAAGGCACCAATATGACACTTCAACAATTTCGATATGCAGTAGCAATTGCAAAACATAAATCCATCAATAAAGCAGCCACAGAACTGTTTGTTTCACAGCCTAGTCTGTCTAACAGCATCAAAGAGTTGGAAAATGAGATTCACATAAAGATTTTTGTGCGTTCCAACCGTGGTATTGTGATTACACCAGAGGGGGAGGAATTTTTGGGTTATGCAAGGCAGATGCTAGACCATTATCGATTGATTGAGGACCGCTATGTGGACAATACAGCCAGTAAGAAGAAATTTAGTGTGTCAACCCAACATTATACCTTTGCGGTGGAGGCATTTATCCGTCTGGCAAAAAATTTTGGTATGGAAAAATACGAGTTTGCCATTCATGAAACTCGAACCAGTGAAGTAATCAAAAATGTCCACCTGGGAAAAAGTGAGATTGGAATCCTTTACAAAAATGATTTTAACCACAAATTTATTGATAAAATCTTGCGGGATAACGACTTGGAGTTTGTGCCATTGTTTGACTGCGGTATCTATGTCTATATGAGCAAGGGAAATCCTATGGCAGAGAAAGAAAGGGTAGAACTGGAGGATCTGCAGCAGTATCCTTGTCTCTCCTTCGAACAGGGGGATAATAACTCTTTCTATTTTGCAGAGGAGGTGCTCAGCACTCTGGAATATCGGCAGTTTATTAAGACAGATGACCGGGCTACAATGCTGAATCTTATGATTGGTCTGAATGGTTATACACTTTGTTCCGGTATTATTTGTTCAGAGCTAAATGGTGATGAGTATATCGCGGTACCCTTAAATACGGAAGAAGTGATGCACATTGGGTATGTTAAACGAAAAGAAGTGCCCCTCAGTTCGCTGGGAATGAAGTATATCGAAGAGCTGGAAAAATATAAAGAGAAGGTGTTGTGATTTCTCTTTTCGAATTATAAAGTGTCAAATTTTATAGCATCAATTCGTTTTGCTATAAAAAACACAAAAAAGATATGGCTTGGTTATAGCTTAAAACTATAGCAAGCCATATTTTTTTGGAATTAACACTTTTTCGAAAATGTCGATATAATTAGGACAGATTCAAAAATCAAAGGTTCACAAAAACCTCTGGTTTCTATAGTAAGTGTGAAGGGTAATATAAAGGAGGAACTACAGTATGAAAAAGTTATTAGCCATTTTACTGACAGGAGTATTAGTGACAGGAAGTCTGGTAGGCTGCGGAGGCGCAGATAAGGCAGAGGAAGATAAGGTAATCAAGGTAGCAGCCAGCGCCACACCACATGCAGAGATTTTGGAACAGGCAGTACCACTTCTGGAGGAACAGGGATGGAAATTGGAAGTGGAAGTATTTGATGATTATGTACAGCCAAACAACGTAGTGGAAAGTGGAGATTTTGATGCAAACTATTTCCAGCACATTCCATACTTAGATAATTTCAATGAAGAGCAGGGAACACATCTGGTAAATGCAGGTGGTATCCATTACGAACCATTCGGCATCTATCCAGGAACAAAAAGTGCCCTTGCAGATTTAGAAGAAGGCGATACCGTTGCAGTGCCAAATGATACTACAAATGAAGCGAGAGCATTGCTTCTCTTACAGGACAACGGTGTAATCAAATTAAAAGAGGATGCAGGTCTTGCTGCTACTGTAAATGACATCGTAGAAAATCCAAAGAACATTGAAATCGTTGAATTAGAGGCAGCACAGGTAGCAAGAGTTGTGGATGAAGTAGCCTTTGTGGTATTAAATGGTAACTACGCACTGCAGGCAGGATTCTCTGTGGCAAAAGATTCCATCGCTTATGAAACTTCTGATTCTGAAGCAGCAAAAACTTATGTAAATGTTATTGCAGTAAAAGAAGGAAATGAGGACAGCGAAGCAATCAAGGCATTAGTGGACACATTAAAATCCGATACTATCAAGAAATATATCAACGATACATACGATGGAGCAGTTATTCCATTTGAATAGAAGATAACAACAGCGAAATAAAAATATATCCTTCAAAGAGAATAGAGATTGCCCATCGGGGCAGTCTCTATTTCCGTGCTTTATAAAAAATATAGAGGAGGAAACATATGGATACCATTATTCGAGTAGAAAATATAAGTAAAAGTTTTGAAACCCAGGCGGGAAAGGTGGAAGCCGTAAAAAATATGAGCTTTGCCATTGAAAAAGGGGAGATTTTTGGTCTGATTGGCCTTTCTGGTGCGGGAAAAAGTACGCTGGTTCGCTGTTTGAACTTGTTAGAAAAACCAGAGGAGGGGGCTGTTTATGTGGATGGTCTGAATCTGATGGAACTTTCAGAAAAGGAACTTCGTTTGAAACGACAGGACATCGGCATGATTTTTCAGCATTTTAACCTTTTGATGCAAAGAACCGTATTGGATAATGTTTGTTTTCCAATGGAGATTGCGGGAATCAAAAAGAAAAATGCCAGAAAGAAAGCTTTGGAATATTTGGAGACGGTGGGATTGAGTGAGAAGGCCTATGCCTACCCAGCCCAGTTATCCGGTGGGCAGAAACAGCGTGTAGCTATAGCTAGAGTGCTGGCAAGTGATCCAAAGATTTTACTGTGTGACGAGGCGACCAGTGCCCTCGATCCCCAGACAACAAAGTCTATCTTGGGACTTTTGAAAGAAATCAACAAAAAATATGGAATTACCATCGTGGTGATTACCCATGAGATGGCGGTCATTCAGGAAATTTGTTCCAGAGTGGCGGTGTTAGACCATGGAAGATTGGTGGAAGAGGGCACCGTGGAAGAACTTTTCCGGGCACCAAAGACAGAGGAGGCGAAGAAGCTGATTCTGAATGAGTTTGCTCATATTAAGGAGATGAAGAGCGAACGCATGGTGCGTGTTACCTTCGACGGCAATTCTGCCTTTGAACCAATCCTTGGAAATGTGGTATTGGAATACAAGACGCCTCTTAATATTTTGTATGCTAACACCAAGACTATCAACGGAAATGCAGAAGGTGAGATGATCTTGCAGCTTCCGGATTCTGCTGAGATTGCAGCAAGAATCATTGCATATTTCAAAGAAAAAGGATTAGGAGTAGAGGAGGTTGACAATTATGTTGAGTAGTACCATGGTAAATATGTTGATCGAGGCCACTGGAGCCACTTTATATATGACGATACTGTCTACCTTTTTTGGTTATGTGCTTGGTTTGCCACTGGGAATCGTGCTTACCATTACCGATAAAGACGGAATTAAGCCAAATGGAGCTATATACAAAGTGCTGGATTTCATTGTGAATATTTTCCGCAGTATTCCATTTTTGATTCTTCTTATTATGGTAATGCCTCTTACTGGATTGATCGTGGGAAAAACCTATGGTTCTACTGCAACCATCGTTCCCCTTGTAATTGCAGCGGCACCATTTATCGGACGTATGGTGGAATCTTCCTTAAAGGAAGTAGATAAGGGTGTTGTGGAAGCGGCACAGAGCATGGGTGCAAGTACCGCAACCATCATTTGGAAGGTACTCTTGGCGGAAGCCAGAACTTCCCTTCTTGTGGGGGTTACGATTGTGGTAGGTACTATTTTTGGATATTCTGCTATGGCTGGTGTAATCGGCGGCGGTGGCCTCGGTGATGTGGCAATCCGATACGGCTATTATCGCTATGAGACGGGAATTATGATGGTAACTATCGTTATTTTGGTGGTTTTAGTACAGATTTTGCAGGGACTAGGCATGATGCTGTCTAAGAAATTTGATAAAAGAAGAGTGTAAAAATAAAAAATAGGGGACACAGATACTCGAAAAATGGGTATCTGTGTCCCCTATTTGGTATATAAGAATCCTTTTGTTGTGAGACCAAGCGGTCTCTTTTTTTGTATATATGAAGATGTCTAATACATAATGACGGCTCTTACCGGGCATACAGGACTGCAGTAGCCGCAGGTGAGACATTTTTGATGGTCTACTTCTGCCAGACCATTTTCATTGTAGAAGATAGCGCCGGCAGGACATGCCGCCTTACAGGAGCCACAGCCTTCGCAGTCCTCCTGATTGATATAGACCTTTTTCTTGGAAATGTCTGGATTGTAGCTTTTGTCCATGGAACCGTCAAGGTAAGAAAGAAGGTCATCCACTTCTGCTATTTTTCCAAATCCGATCATAACAGAGTCAATCTCTTCTTTCGAAAAAACATAATCCAGAGCCTGTTGATAGCTGCCAGTGAGACTGCCGCCTCCGAAGGCTTTCATGGAAAAGATGCCTTTTCCAGCTTGATGACACATCTGAATGGCATGCATCATCTCTTCCTTGGAGCCGAATTCTTCTCCTTTTCGAATGCCGAGCCCGGCATAGTTAATCAGAGGAAAGACAACATCCAGTTCTTTCATGGAAGCCGCCGTTTCTGTAATATCGATATGATGGGTAGAAAGTCCGATGGCACGGACAAGCCCTCGTTTTTTGGCTTCTTTTAAGGCTTCCCATGCACCTTGGCGTTCCTCCAATTGTCCGGAACGCACCTCATGCATAAGGAAAATATCTATCACAGGGCGATGTAAGGCTTCCTGCGCTTCGTAAATTGCCTCCATCATATCCACATAATCGGTACAAAGAGATTTCGAACAAATGACCACATCTGAAAAATCTTCCCCTTCCAGTGCCTTGCTGATATAGGGATAGGTGCGGTAATATTGGGCGGTATCCAAAAAATTAATGCCGTGCTGTAGGGCATAGCGGATAATGGAAGCGCCTTCCTCTACGGGAAGTGCCAACTGGCTTGGTCCCATAGGAAGCACACCAAATCCAGCGATGCTGACTTTTATATCGGTATTTCCTAAATATACTTTTTTCATTATTATCTCCTAATTCTTGGGTTTCCTTCGATTATAAGATAATTAGGAAGGTTATGCAAGATTCGCTGTGTAGCGTTTCGTCATAATGGAAACATAGATTATTTTTTATCATTTATTTTTCCCTTTCTTTTCATCCATATATACAAAAGGATACAGATGATGGCGGATACCAAAGAACCGGTGGTGGCTGCAAATCCCATTGGAAACAGAGTGTCCGGGAATTTTGCGGACATAAAGTAAGCCATAGGAACTCTGGCGGTGATAATGGAGATAAAGTTGTGCAAAAAGGAGAATTGAGATAATCCGTAAGCACAAAAGTAGCCACTGAAGCTAAAGTGAATGCCGCCTAAAAGACAGTCCCAGATGTAACCGCGTAAATATTGGCTTCCAAGGAGAGTAACGGTCTTGTCTTCCGTAAAGAGGGAAACCAAAGGATAGGCGGTAAATTGTATGATAATGCTGGAAAGCAGTCCAAATACAACGCAGATGGCAATGGCATAACGGAGCGTTGCCTTTGCTCTGTCATGCTTTCCGGCACCGATATTTTGGGCGCACATGGTGGATGTGGTGGACAGCATAGCGCTTGGCACCAGGAAGAAAAAGCACATAATCTTTTCCACAATGCCAACGGCAGCAGAGTCATTTAATCCACGCTGGTTTGCAATAATCGTGATAATAATAAAGGAAATTTGCACAAAACCATCCTGACAGGCGACAGGAATTCCCACTTTCAAAAGTTGACGAATGATGGAAGTCTGTGGATGAAAATGGTGTTTTCTCATCGCTAACCCCGTCTGTTTTTTTCGTATCATCCCAAGGGATACTAAGACGCTGATGGTTTGGGAAAGGGTCGTTCCAAGGGCAGCCCCAGCAGTGCCAAGATGCAGGTAGCCAATGAAAAAATAGTCCAGTACGATATTGGCGGCACAGG
>CAYLUV010000066.1:0-11981 GCA_964386955.1 uncultured Lachnospiraceae bacterium | reverse complement strand
ATATATCGTAGAGTAGATATGACATAAAAAGTAGGGAAGAGGAGTCGAGAAGGCTCCTCTTTTTTTACTTTATTAATCAATATGAATGACTTCTTCTGTCTCGTAAGCTGCTTTTAAAAGATCTTCAATCACACCTTCTAACTTTGTCTCAGATCTTTTGATGATATTTAAGTTTGGTTTTGTCACCGGATGTTTTGCTACGAAAATAGTACAGCAGTCTTCGTAAGGAAGAATGGATGTCTCAAATGTACCAATCTTATCTGCAATCTCTACGATTTCCTGCTTATCCATACCGATACATGGTCTAAATACTGGTAAGGTACATACTTCGTTAGTTACAGAAAGACTTTGGATGGTCTGACTTGCCACCTGTCCCAGACTTTCTCCTGTAATCAATGCAAGACCATTGTTATTCTTTGCGATATTTTCTGCAATCTGCATCATGTATCTTCTCATGATGATAGTCAGTTCTTCATGTGGACATTTTTCATAGATAGCCATCTGAATATCAGTAAAGTTAATGATATGAAGGTCGATTGGTCCCGCATATCTTGCTACCAGACGTGCCAGATCTACTACTTTTTCCTTTGCTCTCTCGCTGGTGTAAGGTGGTGCATGGAAATAAGTTGCATCCAGACGCACCCCTCTTTTTGCGATCATATAGCCAGCAACAGGGCTATCGATTCCACCGGAAAGAAGAAGCATTGCCTTTCCATTTGTTCCCACTGGCATACCGCCTGGTCCTGGAATTTCCTCAGAATAAATGTAAACCTGATCGCGAATTTCTACGTTCAGCATAACTTCTGGTTTGTGTACATCTACAGAAAGCTCAGAAAATGCCTGTAACAGTTCATGTCCTAACTGAGCAGCAAATGGCATGGACTGCATTGGGAACTTCTTATCGGCACGACGTACCTGTACTTTGAAGGTTCTCTTTGTATTGCCGTAGCACTCTTCCCAATATTTAAGTACCGCTGCGATTACATTGTCGTATTCCTTGTTTGGATCCATCACCATCGGACAGATGGCAGAGATACCAAACACTCTCTTTAATGCTTCAATTACTTCCTCCTGCTCAAAATCAGATCCTTCCTCTCCGCGAACAAAGATACGTCCGGATTCCTTCCATACATGAAATCCACGGATACCGGATCCCTTTAAAGCAAATTTCATCTGACGGATCAGAGCATCCTCGAACATATAACGGTTCTTACCCTTGATTCCGATCTCTGCGTATTTAATTAAAAAACACTGGTAATTCATTCTTTTCTCCTATTCTATTTGCGCACAAAGCGTCTCAGCATTGGCAACAATTTACTTAGTTCTTCTATCACATAATCAACATCTTCCATAGTATTATAACAGGAAAATGTAAATCGTAAAGTAGATTCGTACTCTTCTTTTTTCAAACCGATGCCCTTTAATGTGCCGCTGACTGCCGGTTTGTTAGAGGAACAGGCAGAACCTGCAGAAACATAAATCCCCTTATCTTCCAAGGCATGTAAAAGCACCTCACTTCTTACATTTAAGAAGCTAATGCTGGCAATATGTGGGGCATCGCCGGAATGATTTGTCACATCGGGAAGCTCCATCACCTTTTCCAAGAAATATCCCTTAATCTGTTCTAAATGTGCCACCCGCTCTTCATGATTTTCATAGATCATCTTGGCTGCCACACCAAGTCCTGCAATGGCAGGCACATTTTCTGTGCCGGAACGAAGTCCCAACTCCTGATTTCCACCATAAAGAATTGGTTTAATCTTTACCCCATTTCTTACATAGAGGGCACCACTTCCTTTCGGTCCGTGAATCTTGTGACCACTGATGGATAAAAGATCCACATTCCAGCGACGAGGATAGAGTCGCATTTTCCCATAAGCCTGTACCCCATCTACATGGTAGAGTGTATCCTTATTTGCCGCCTTGATGATCTTTCCAATCTCTTCCATCGGCATAACAGAGCCAATCTCATTGTTGACTGCCATAACGGATACCAACGTCGTATCCTCCCGAATGGCCTCTTTTAAAAGATCCAGTCGCAAAATTCCCTTTTCATCCACAGGAACAAAGGTCACTTCAAACCCTAACTCTTCCAGATAATAAAAAGGATTGTACACTGAGGCATGTTCAATAGTACTCGTAATAATATGTTTTCCTTTTCTCTGGTTGGCAAGGGCCGTTCCGATGATTGCCAAATTGTTGGACTCGGTACCGCCGGAAGTAAAGGTGATTTCCTTTGGATCCACCTTCAAACTCTTGGCGATGATTTCCCTAGTATCTTTGATGTAATGTTCCGCTTCCAAACCTTTTTTATGCATGGAAGAGGGATTGCCGTACTCTTCCTCCAGCACCTTAACCATCTGGTCTTTTACTTCTGGGAAAGCCATGGTTGTGGCCCCATTATCAAAATAAACCTCCATATCCTTCTCCTTCTATTTGCACCGCAAAATAGAGACAGCTCCCACTGTCTCTATATGTATTTGTTCTATTTTGCTGCCAACTCCATAACCTGTTCCTCCACATTTGGATAATAAGGTGCCAGAGTTGGGAAAAGGTAGTCATCCACACAGAAGCTATCCTTCTCTTTCTTTTCATTTCCCGGATAAAAAGGTGCTGTCAGAGGATCCAAATAATGTTCCACACAGAAGGTCTCTCTCATCTCCTGTTCTGAAACCTTCTTTTGGATATCCTTCGGAATCTCAAGGGATGTATCTTTGTGCCGTGCCTCTTTCTGGCGGCGCTTTTCTTCCGCCAACTGTCTTTCCCGGCGTTTTTTCTCATCCTGCTGCTGTCTCCGACGTTCCTCTTCCTCCTGTCTCCGTCTGCGTTCTTCCTGTGCCTGAAGCTGCTGTTGTTTTTCTTTCTCCCTTTTCTTTTGGAGAAGTTCTTCCTTTAACATTCTCTGGCGATATTTTTTCTCCGCCAAATCTTTGTCATAGCCGCTGTTTTTCGCAGAGTTCGTGAAAACCTCTGTGATCTCTTCTTCATTCTGGCTTTGCTTTACTTTGTTCATAATTACAATCATGATAAACAGAATAAAAATAAGATTCATAGGCTCCTCTCCTTTCCGGTGACTTTCGTTGGTTTACAAATGCGCTTCTACTTTGCTGCTTCTTCTGTTTTTTCTAACAGTTCTGGTTCTTTTTCCACTTCTGGTACCGGTTCTGTCATCAGCATATCATAGAGAGCTTCATATTTTTCTCTGGAAGCAGTCCAAGAGTAATCTGTTCTCATAGCACGTTCCGCCATCTTGTTCCAAATTGCTTTCTTGTTAAAGAAAATCTCCTTGGAGTAGTTGATGATCTTTAACATATCTTTGGAATTGTATGGGCCGAAGGAGAATCCTACACCCTGATTTTCGTATTCATTCAGCGGAGAAACAGTATCCTTCAGTCCACCAGTCTCGCGAACGATTGGGCAAGTACCATAGCGAAGAGAAATCAACTGGGAAAGTCCACATGGTTCAAATCTAGATGGCATTAAGAAAGCATCGCAAGCACCGTATACTTTGTGTGCCAGTTCATCGGAATATTTGATGTTTGCAGAGATACGCTCTGGGTAAAGGCTCTCATAGGAACGGAACATATCTTCATAGTATGGATCCCCTGTTCCTACCACTACCAGCTGGGTATTCTCATCTGCGATGTAATCCATCATATTGGCAATAAGATCGAATCCCTTCTGATCTGTAAGACGAGATACAATACCAATCATATATTTCTTCTTGTCTACGGTAAGTCCCAGTTCTTTCTGTAATTTTTCTTTATTTTTGAATTTTTTCTTTCTAAAATCATCGGCAGAGAAATTATGCCATAATTTTTCGTCTGTGGCTGGATTCCACTCTTCATAGTCGATACCATTTACAATACCAGTCACGGTGGCATTTCTTGCGGTAAGAAGACCATCTAAGCCCTCGCCGTACTCCCAGGTCTGGATTTCTTTTGCGTATGTATCACTAACGGTAGTAACGTAATCCGCATAGGCAATACCACCCTTTAACATGTTGGCATTTCCATTGCATTCTAACTTATCATTGGTAAATAACCAATCTGGCATACCTGTCAGCCCCTTCATAGTCTCAATATCCCATACGCCCTGGAATTTTAAGTTGTGAATGGTCATCACAGTTTTGATTCCCTGATAGAATTCGCTGCCGGCAAATTCATTTTTCAGATAAACTGGAATGAGACCTGTCTGCCAGTCATGACAGTGAATGATGTCCGGCTGGAAATCGATGGATGGCAGGATAGAAAGTACGGCCTTGGAGAAATAACAGAATTTGCGAATATCTCCATATGGATCACTGTAAGGTTTCTCTCCTCCAAACATGCTCTCGTTGTCAATGAAGTAGAAAGTAATTCCATTCAGTTCCAGCTTCATAATACCAACATATTCTTTAGGCAGCAGTCCACCAATGCTGGTATGGAAATGAGTCACATACTCCATCTGATCTTTGTATTCTTTTTTGATGCAGGCATAATTTGGAATAACTACCCTTACATCCCACTCATTTTTATCAAATTCTTTTGGCAATGCACCACAAACGTCTGCCAATCCACCTGTCTTAATAAATGGAACACACTCGGATGCTGCAAATAATATTTTCTTCATATCGTTTTCCCCCTTGTTTTATCTTAAATTACATATTCTTCATATTTCTGATAATCTTTGATTGAACACTGCAATTCGACCTTAGTGCCGTTGTCCTCATAGGAAACAGATTTTGTCATGCCCTCCCGCTGGAAATAAGATACAATATTTCCCTTATCATAAGGAATCAGCATAGTACAAAATACGTGATCTTTGAACACCTTGTCATAGATCATCTGCACCAGTTCCTCCGTGCCTCTCTTATCCTTGGCAGACATATAAATCTTATCTTCCAACACAATCGGAAGTTCAGACACTACCTTATCCGCCTTGTTATAGATGGTTATGGACGGAATGTGATCCGCCCCCAGATCCTTCAAAGTTTCCTTTGTGACCTTCATCTGTTCCTGGTACTCTTCATCAGAATAATCCACCACATGAAGAATCAGGTCAGCATATTTTACTTCCTCCAAAGTGGAACGGAAGGCCTTGACCAAATGATGTGGCAATTTGCTGATAAATCCAACAGTGTCAGACATTAAAAATGGCTGTCTTCCCTGTGGTGTAATCTTTCGTACGGTGGTGTCCAATGTGGCAAAGAGCATATCCTTTGCCATAACCTTGCGACTGTCCTCCTTGACATATTCATCCACCATTAAGTTCATCAAGGTGGATTTGCCTGCGTTGGTGTATCCCACCAGCGCCACCAGTGGAATACCGGAGGATTGTCTCTGTTTTCTCTGGGTTGCCCGTTCTTTATCTACCTGTTTTAATTCTCTATTTAATTCCACAATTCTGTGGTTAATGTGTCTTCGATCCAGTTCCAGCTTTTTCTCTCCGGCACCTTTATTACTCATGCCGCCACTGGTTCCTCCCTGTCTGGAAAGCACCTGCCCCATACCGATCAATCGCGGAAGGGCATATTCCAGACTTGCAATCTCCACCTGCATCTTTGCTTCCTTGGTGCGGGCTCTCTTAGAGAAAATCTCCAAAATCAGATTGGTTCGATCCATGATCGTCATCTCCAACTGATCCTGCAGATTGCGAAGCTGAGACGGAGTCAGGGAGTTGTCAAATACGATGATATCCGCATCCAACATAGAAGCCGCTGCCTTGATCTCTTCCACCTTTCCTGTCCCCACATAGAAGCCCTGATTGACAGATGGGAGATTTTGTACGGCTTTTCCCACAACCTCCATCTGACATGCCTTGGCAAGCTCTGCCAATTCTGCCATGGAGCGTTCAAAATCCGGATCGTCATTTACATTCACGCCCACTAAAAAGGCTCTATCTAAAATTTCTAACTGTTCTTCCATATCATTCCATCCTATCTTCATTATGAAGTGACAAAACCGGCATTCCTAAGCGAACACCGGTTTTCCGTTTTACAAGTTTATATAATAGTTATGGATTTTTTCCGCCATCGCTTTTCGACGAAGATATAAAAATGTCTCAAAATCGGAGACTTCCATCTGTGCTGTCTCTGCCGGAATTGCATTTACAGCGAGAGAAGAAGCAATCTCCTCCTTTGTAAAATTTGCCTCCCCAATGCGAGTCTCTTCCCCTTCCAACATTGTTGGAAGATAATCCATCGGAGGTCTTCTCTTCAGGTAACTCTTCACTGCCTTATCCATATAGATGCAGTTTGCTACCTGTCCATAAAGTTCCTTTGCGGTAATGCCATGTTTCTCCAGATATGTTTTTGGGAAAATCTGGCTATTCTCCACCTGTTCCTCCACCAACTGTGCCATGGTCTTGTCCTTGCTAAAGAGAGAAAGTTCTTCTCCCTTCACCATAGCTGCCACATATGCAGCATACACGTTGCTTCGAACCATCGTAGTCTTTAATTTATCTGGCAATCCTTCTGTCCAGAAGGCATCATCAAGCACTGCAGCGCAAACCTCATCGATATACGCTTTGGCACCTTTTTCCTTTACTTCCTTGTAATCCTTGCCTATCGCTGTATCTAAGGCTGTCTGATATCTTCCTGTCAACGCATTTAACAGATACCAGCGCATAGTGTAAGAGGCAAGTTCCGATCCATCAACGCCTTCCTCTCTCATCAGAAGAAACATAAAATAGACACCATTCATCAAGCCCTTGGAACCAATCATCTTCTCCTTCACATAACCGCCATCCTGAAGAATGGATAAAAAGGTACCGAAGTTATCCTGTTCCATATAGGCAAGTACCCCTTCCTTCAGAGTGAGGAAGGTCTCTGTGGCTACTTTCTGACTAATCTCCTTGGTACCTGGACATTTACCAGAAAGGAGATTCACAAGCTCGCCTATCTTCACTTTGCCAAATTTGTAGGCAAAGGCTGTCTTTAACACATCACTGTAAGCCGGCACGTAGAGATCTTGTCTTACGCCTTTCAGCCAAGATACATAACCTACCAGATCACTCTCCAAAAAGTCTGTGTCATGGGAGAGCAGTTCTGCACCTGCCTCCGGTGTCAAGCAAAGGTGACAAAAATGATCGATGGCCTTTTGAAGCATATCTCCGCCATGTTCCTCGTTTACAGAAATACGAGACATAGCAAAATCTTCCTGATTCAATGGTTTTCCCTGGGAGTTGATACGGATAAAAATCTCTGTCACCACATCAATATCCAATAGGAAAGAAAGCTCCACAACGCCAACTTCATTGTAAGCAATATCTTTTAGACGGGACACCGCCTTGTCTAACTGTCTCAAATCTGCATCCGGATTCATCTTCTTATATTCCAATTCAAATCTGCGGTAGGCAAATCCCTTCTGGAACAGCACAGAGATATCTGGAATCCATCTGGTATCCTTCTCCAACTTGGAGGAATATACAGCAAAACGCTCCTCTTCCTCTGCAGCATAAGGATTAAATGCAATCTGAATTCTCTTCTTGTGATATTTCTCATCGAGAATTTCTTTTCCCATGATTGCCGCCATAAGGGCTGTGATTCTCTGCTGTCCGTCAATCAAAATTTTCTTGCCAAAAGCTTTTCTGCCATATTTTAATCGAACATTGGAATTCTGCCAAACAATCAGGTACCCTATCGGATAACCCTGATACAAAGAATCGATCAAATCTTTTACCTGTTTTCCTTTCCACACAAAGGGTCTTTGCAGCTGTGGAATTGCAATCTGGGATGACTCAACATACTGCATAATGGTATTGATAGAATATTGAGTCAATTTATAATTCTCATTTTTCATAACGTCACCTGCTATCTTTTATCTATTGTTTTTTCATTTTCTTCAATTCATCAAAAATTACATCATTCAATACTTTGATGTAGGTCCCCTTCATACCAGAAGATCTGGATTCAATGACTCCAGCACTTTCAAATTTGCGAAGGGCATTTACGATAACAGAGCGGGTAATTCCCACACGGTCTGCAATCTTGCTGGCTACAAGGATTCCCTCATTACCATCCAGTTCCTCAAAAATATGGGTGATGGCTTCCAGCTCTGAAAAAGATAAAGTACTGATAGCTGATTTTACAATAGAAATCTTTCGGTTCTCCTCTGCATTTTCCTCATTTACAGAACGCATCATCTCAAGTCCCACTACAGTGGTTCCATACTCACTCAGGATAATATCATCAATTTCATACTGGCTGTTCTGCTTGTACATAAACACAGTACCTAAGCGTTCTCCAGCAATATCAATCGGCGTGATAATTGCCTGATAGGTCTCCAAATGATCGATTTCAAAGCCAAGGGTCATTAAATTCACATTCTCTTTTGTTGATAAGACACCCAGTAAGCGCTCGTTCAGCATTTCGTCAATGTGACCTCCCACTTCTTCCTTGATCAAATCGTGAATCTGCTCAATATCCGGACGGTTCTTAATTCCTAAAAGTTTACCTTTTTTACTTAATACCAGAATATTGGACGCAAGAATCTCACTTAACACTTCACAAATATCATTGAACACAACCTTATGTGAGTTGTTATTGTGCAATAATTTATTAATCTTTCTCGTCTTATCTAACAATTGTACGCTCATATTCATCCCCCTTTGCATTCTGTGTAGGAAAAAACAGAAAAATATACACTATTAGATTGTAACATATTTGTAATATTGCTACAACTATTTTGTGTGAATTTATCTGTAAAAATCAAATAATTTCAACTAATTATGAAATATCGCATACAAATCCGCAGGAATCGTTGGAACATGACAGTTTTTTCCCTTTTTCCACCAAATATTCGCCACATTTCGGACACTTCTTGGTAGATGGTTTCTGCCATGACATAAAGTCGCAATCCGGATTATTAGAACAGCCGTAGAATTTTCTTCCCTTCTTGGTCTTTTTCAATACCACGTCACCGCCGCACTTCGGACAAGGAATTCCCACCATCTCGTAGTGTGGTTTGGTGTTTTTGCACTCTGGGAATCCCGGACAAGCAAGGAATTTACCATAAGGACCATATTTAATCACCATATTTCGTCCACACTGTTCGCAGACTACGTCCGTCACTTCATCCTCAATCTCCACTTTATCCATCTGCTCTTCCGCAAGCTCAATAGCTTCCTTCAAATCTGGCCAGAAATTGCGGAGGACTGTTTTCCACTTTACTTTTCCTTCTTCCACCATATCCAGAAGAGATTCCATATTGGCAGTAAAGGTCACATCCACGATGGATGGAAATGCCTTCTTCATAAAGAGGTTTACCGCCTCACCAAGCTCTGTCACATAGAGATTTTTCTGTTCTTTTACTACATATCTTCTAGCAATGATGGTGGTAATAGTCGGCGCATAAGTACTTGGACGGCCAATTCCCTGTTCTTCCAAAGTCTTAACAAGCAATGCCTCTGTATAATGAGCTGGTGGCTGCGTAAAGTGCTGTTTGGCATCCACATGGTCTGCTTTTAACTTGGTTCCCACCTCTAAACTCTTTACATTTTGTCCCATATCCTCTTTCTCGGTATCTGGGTTGTACACCGCCATAAAACCATCAAAGAGCATCTTTGTGGCAGATGCCTGGAAACGGTGTTCTCCCGCGTCCATCTTAACTGCCGTTGTCTCGTATCTTGCCGCTTCCATTCGGCTGGCAAGAAAACGATTCCAAATCAGCTGATAGAGACGATACTGGTCTCTGGAGAGCTGTTCCTTTACTTTCACCGGGGCAAGACTCATATCTGTCGGACGAATTGCCTCGTGAGCATCCTGAATTTTTCCTGCTTTTGCGGTCTTTTTGCCTTCATTTTGTAAAATATAATTCTCACCGTAGTGTTCCCCGATATAATCTCTCGCCGCTTGATCGGCTGTCTCAGAGATACGAACGGAATCGGTACGAAGATAGGTGATCAGACCAATGGTTCCCCGACCTTTGATTTCTACACCTTCGTATAACTGCTGGGCAATACGCATCGTCTTTGCTGTGGCAAAATTCAGCTTGCGTCCTGCATCCTGCTGCAAAGTACTGGTGGTAAATGGCAAAGGTGGTTTCTTACTTCTCTCTCCCTTTTTAATCTCAGAAACAACAAATTCCTGTTTTTCTGCCGCTTCTTTGATCTTCTCTGCTTCTTCTTTTGTAATCTTATCTTTGTTCCCCACATACTTGGCTTCCAACAGCTTCTTGGAACCTTCCTGTTTCAAGAACGCCTCAATAGACCAATATTCCTCTGTGATAAAGGAGTTGATTTCCTCCTCCCTGTCACAAATTAAGCGAAGGGCAACGGACTGTACACGACCGGCACTGAGTCCTCGTTTAATCTTCGCCCATAAAAGAGGACTAATCTTATATCCTACCACACGGTCTAAGGCACGTCTTGCTTGTTGGGCATCCACCAGATCCATATCGATGTCTCTGGCTGCTTTAATGGATGCCTTTACCGCATCCTTTGTAATCTCATTAAAAGTGATACGCTTGCAAGGCTTATTTTCTAACTTTAATGTATGATACAAATGCCATGAAATGGCCTCTCCCTCTCGGTCCGGGTCAGTTGCGAGATAAACTTTGTCCGCTTTTTTCACTTCTTTGCGGAGTGCTGCAAGAACTTCCCCTTTTCCTCGAATGGTGATATATTTTGGTTCATAATCATTTTCTAAATCAATCCCAATGGTACTCTTTGGCAAATCCCTTACATGGCCATTGGATGCTACTACCTGATAGTTTGATCCTAAAAATTTCTTAATGGTCTTGGCTTTTGCCGGAGACTCTACAATCACCAGATATTTTGGCATATTTACACTTCCTTCTTAGGCGTCTGGATTCCATAATGTCATATCCCAGATGAAAAATCTTCCTATTTCTTTCCTTCCAGACTAAATAATATACTAATCATTTCCAATTTTAGCTATTTTGTCCAAACAATGGACAATTCTGCTTATTTCGGGTCTAAACTCAAACAATCATACACTATTTTTTCAGCGCAAGCAAGCAATTTTTCTGATTTGTATATTTCTTTTGCCTTTTTTTCACACAAAGAAAACAAAAGATTCTTCTTACTGTACATTCAAAATATAGTGCTGATTCGCCATCTTTTTCGCATATCCCTTTAATTCCAGACGAAATAGCGCACTGATTCCCTCTGCCACCGGAAGATTTGCCTGATAAATCAACTCCTCCACCGTCTTTGGTTCAAAATCCAGACACCGATATAAAAGTTTTTCTTTTTCATCCAGCCCTTTTTCTGATTTTCGAATGTCCTTCTCCTCCCTCTGCTGTATCTGCAGCGGAAACAACTCTTCTAAAATATGTTCCGGTTCCGTCACAATCTTCGCCCCTTCCCGAAGGAGCCAGTTGGTACCTTGACTTAGCGGATCTAATGCTCGTCCCGGCAGGGCATATACCTCTCGTCCCTGTTCTAAGGCACAATCTGCGGTAATCAGAGAACCGCTTCTTTTTCTTGCTTCCACCACCAATATGCCATCGGAAAGTCCACTGATAATGCGATTACGCTCCGGAAACCTCCATCGGTCCGGCAAGGTTCCTATAGCATATTCGGAAAGAATCCCGCCTTCTCGAGCCATTTTTTCATAAATCGTAAAATTCTCCTTTGGATAAACCACATCCACACCGCAGCCTAGCACACCATAGGTATTGCCACCGCCCTCCAACGCTCCCCTGTGAGCGGCTACATCGATACCAAAAGCAAGCCCACTGACCACCGCCACACCTGCCTTGGAAAGTTCTCTGGCAAAATAGTGTGCCATCTCTTTTCCATAGACAGTCGGAGTTCTCGCTCCCACAATAGCTATGGATTTTTCCTTTCCTGGGATTTTTCCTTTTCCGAAGAGTCCCAACGGACAATCCGGAATATTTTTCAATTTTTTTGGAAACAAGGGATCTTTATAATAGACAAAATTCACTCCTTTTTTCTGCAGCATTTCCCAGTTTTTCTTATTCTCTTCTATATGAAATAGGGCTTTTTTCTTTTGATAAAAATTCCACTCCCGGCTG
>CAYLUV010000065.1:0-12050 GCA_964386955.1 uncultured Lachnospiraceae bacterium | reverse complement strand
ACATTAAATGGTGTAGCAGAACACAATCCAGAATACACATTACCAGATATCGCAGCAGCAATGACAGCTGGAAACTGGTTTGATGACATTGCAGACAACGAAGAGGATGAAGAAATTGTAATCGTGGACGGATACTATTCCGTAGAAGATTCTTTAGAAGTACTCTGTGCAAATAAAGAAGTTGAAAAAATCCTCAAAGGATGGATGATGAGTAGCGGAAACCTTACACTTGCTACTATGCTTACATCAACAGTAGATATGATGGGAGATATCAAGTTAGATCGAATTGTAGCATTCTCTGGCGGATGTACTCCAAAACAGTTTGCACAGCTGAATCGTATGCTCATTAAAATAAAAAAATAAAATACCAATATAAATATCCTCTAAAATATGAAAAGATAAATATCCAAAGTAAAAAGGTGCCAAGACGCAGATGCGTTTTGGTACCTTTTTTTGAATCTGTAAAAAATTAAACAGAATCCCTATTTTTTCTTTTTTAAATGTTCGATGATCTTCCGATCTGGGACCAAGGTCTGTTCTTCTCGATAAGCCTTTGGGGAAAGACCGGTATATTTTTTAAATTGGCGGCTAAAATAGTGTATGTCGGAAAAACCGCACTGAAAGGCGATATTTTTCACCGTCATATTGGATCTAGTCAATAATTTCTTTGCATGTTCCATGCGGCATTTGGTGACATAGTTGGTAAGAGAAATGCCCATTTCCTCGGAAAACAGTGCAGAGAGGTAACTGGCATTGACATTCAGATGTGCCGCCAAAGTCTTTAGGGAGAGATCTGCCCGAAGGTCAGCTTCAATATAGGTAAGCACCGTATCCACAAAAGGAGAGTACTCCAGATGAGATGTTTTCTTGGCAATCTTACAGTAAGCAAGGAGAATCTTCTTATATAAATCCATAAGCTGCTCCACGCTGGTACATTTCTCTATCTCAACGGCAAATTCACCGGAGGTGGCATCACAGTAGATGGGATGGACCCCGTTTAATTCGATGGATTTGCGAAGGAGTGTATTAAAAGAGAGCATGTAGTTCTTTGTGTTTCGCAGCTGATTGGAAACACGGGAAGGCAATGTCGGTAGTTTTTGAAGGCTTTGTTCCGCTACCTCCAGTGCCAAAATCTCTTTGCCCGAGAGAACGGTCTGGATCACTTCATTTTCAATTTCGTATCGTCTTGCCAGAAGATCAATGTTGGAAAAATTGGCATCAGAAGTCTGAAAGGTGTTCTCTATATCAAAGATAGGATGCTCAAAATCTTCATAGGAAAAGTATTGGATGGAATAGTCATCTCCATAGAGGGTCTGCATGAGCTCCAAAAAAATTGTCTCATAAAAAGAACGGGCATTGAGCACAGGAACATTTCGATAGTAATCCTGCATAGGCAGTTCAAAGTCCAGAGAAAGTTCAAATTGTTGTAACAAATCAAGAATCTGTTTTTTCCCCATAGGTTCCCACAGCACGGGACCGCAGTGGAAGAGGGCTTCCCTTCCCGGCAGAGAAAAAGTCACATAGTTGCAGTGGAAAAGGTCTGTGAGAAAGTAGATATTATTCGGTTCGATATGGCGGAAAAATCGTTGGATGTCCTTGGTGGCATTGTCATGTTCCAATATGCCGGAGCGAAGTCCCATATCAACATTTTCCATAATATCTTCTGTGTTTTTTAGATAGAAACATGAAATTCCGTTCTCTTTTAGCAGATTTTCCACGAACTGGAATAAAATAGTGACGTTTGCATCGGCAAATTTATCCATAAACGACCTCCGTATAATTGTTATTTTTGTTAGTATAACACATAACCAAAAAAAATGCAAAAAAAGCAAAAGATTTTTCATATGAAAATAAGACATTATGTATTACAATTGTCTCATAGTTAAATAAATAACGATTTTCAAAAAAGGAGAAATGAACAATGAGTACAAAAACCAAAAGACCTTTTGGAATGCGTGACAAAATTGGTTACATGTTTGGTGACTTCGGTAATGACTTTACCTTTGTTTTATCATCAAGCTTCATGCTGAAATTCTATACAGACGTTATGGGAATTCCAGGTGGTATCGTAGGTGTCCTGATGATGGCAGCTCGTTTTGTAGACGCAATCACAGACGTAACAATGGGACAGATCGTTGACCGTGCAAAACCAACAAAAGACGGTAAATTTAAACCTTGGATCAAGCGTATGTGTGGTCCAGTAGCGATTGCTTCCTTCTTGATCTATCAAAGTGGATTCGCTGGTATGAGTATGGGATTCAAGATTGTATGGATGACAGTGACATACCTCTTATGGGGTTCTATCTTCTATACATCCATTAACATTCCTTATGGTTCTATGGCATCTGCAGTATCTGCAGAAGCAAAAGACCGTGCTGATCTTTCCACATTCCGTACAATGGGTGCAACACTTGCAGGCCTTGTAATCGGTGTAGGAACACCAATGTTCGCTTATGTAACAGTAAATGGAAATCCAGTCCTTTCTGGAAGCCGTATGACAATCATTGCTGGTGTGTTCGGTGTTTGCGCAATCATCTGCTACTTAATCTGCTTTAACTTAGTAACAGAGCGTGTGGAAGTGCCAGCAAACAATGAGAAATTAGACGTTGTAAAGATGTTCAAGAGCATCGTAACAAACCGTTCTCTCCTTGGTATTATCGCAGCAGCAATGCTTCTTCTTCTTGCAATGCTCGGTATGCAGGGTATGGCGGGTTATGTATTCCCGAACTTCTATGGTTCTGCAGCAGCGCAGTCTACAGCATCTCTTGCAGCTAGTATCGCAGTACTTGTAATCTGTGCACCATTTGCTTCTAAACTTGCAGCAAAATTTGGTAAGAAAGAAATTTCTATAGTTGGATGTTTAGTTGGTGGAGTGGCATACCTTGTATGTCTTGTTTTGAAGCCAGCAAGTCCTTGGGTATATGTAGGTTTCTACACACTTGTATTTACATCCTTTGGTTTCTTTAACACAGTTATCTGGGCGATGATTACAGACGTAATCGATGACGCAGAAGTAAAGAACGGTGTACGTGAAGATGGTACGATCTACGCTGTATACTCTTTTGCACGTAAGATTGGACAGGCAGTATCCTCTGGTTTAATTGGTGCAATCCTTTCCGTAATCGGATATACACAGGCAACAGCTTTCGATCCAGCTGTAACAACAAAGATTTTCCAGGCTTCCTGTATTGTACCAGGTGTTTGCTTGATCTTAGTTGCTCTTGCCCTTATGTTCCTCTACCCATTAAACAAAGCAAAGGTAGATGCAAACATCGTAGAGCTGAAAAAACGCCGCGGCGAAGCGTAAAAACAATAGCTATATATAAAAAACACGTGGCTGACTCTCTCCTAGGAGGAGTCAGCCCTTTGTGGATTTTAAATAAGGAGGAAAACTCATGGCAGTAAAAGCAAGTGATAACGCGAAATTTTATAAAAATGAAAATGGTCCTGTAATCAGTACTGTGACTCGTAAAGTGATCGAAAAAGATGGACTTTACTTTAAAGATATTGACGGAACAGGGGAAGTAAGCAAGGTAAATGACTGGAGACTTCCAGCAAAGGAACGTGCAGCAGCTTACGCAGAAGTTCTTACAACAGAAGAAAAAATCGGACAGCTCTTTATCTCTGACTGGAGAATGGGTGGTAAATACCGTACTATCTTAGAACCAACAGAAAATGGTCCAAAGCAGGAAATCAAGGATGACGAATCCGGACTCTTGGATGAAGGCCGTTTTGTTGGAAAAACAATCTTTGGTGAGCAGGATCTTCCAGGAACTTCTGTGCTGATCAAAGATTGGTTTGCTCGTCACACTATTTTACGTGCAAACCCAGCAGCAGCAGATTTGACAGACTATTTGAACCAGCTTCAGGCAGTGGCAGAGGAATGTGAACACTTCGTACCAGTCAGCGTAGCATCTAACTCCCGTAACGAACATGGTGAGATCGTATTCGGTATGAACGATGCAGCAGGTGTATTCCCAGCATGGCCAGGAACAATCGGTATCGCAGCAGCAGCAAAAGGAACCGATATGACTGTAGTAGATGAATTTGCAGACTGTGTACGTCGTACATGGAACGCAGCAGGTCTTAGAAAAGGCTATATGTACATGGCAGACGTTATGTCTGATCCTCGTTGGCAGCGTTCTTACGGTACCTTTGGTGAAGATCCAGCCTTAATCTGTGAGATTTTTGATCACATCATTCCACGTATTCAGGGAAGCAAGGACGGCGTAACAGAAGACGGTGTTGCTATGACAGTAAAACATTTCCCAGGCGGCGGCGCTCGTGAAAACGGTTTCGACCCTCACTACAAAGCAGGACAGTGGAACGTATATCAGACACCAGGAAGTTTAGCAAAATATCACCTTCCAGGATTCCAGACTGCAGTAGATAACAATGCAGCATCTATCATGCCTTACTACGCAAAACCAGCAGAAGAAAAGAGTGCTGCACAGGTAGTAGACGGTGAGACTATGGAATTAGAGCCATACGGATTCGCTTACAACAAGCCATTTATCGATGGATTACTCCGCAACAAGATGGGATACAAAGGCTACATCAACTCCGATACTGGAATCGTACACAACATGTGCTGGGGTGTAGAAATGTTAGATGGTCCAGAACGTATCGGTTTTGCAGTAAATCACGCTGGTGTAGACGTAATCAGTGGACTTTTTGACCACGAACTTGGTATGGAAGCATACAACCGTGGAAAAAATGACTACTACGATACTCACCCAATCCCAGAAGGATTCAAAAAAGAAGATTTAATCCTCACAGACGAAAGTATCGATCGTGCAGTAACTCGCACTATGACAGAGATGTTCGAACTGGGTATGTTTGATAACTCCTACAGAAATCCAGAAGAATCTACAAAGATGGCAGCAACAAAAGAAGATTGGGATAATGCCATGAAAGCACACAGACAGAGTGTAACTCTTCTGAAAAATGATGGAACATTACCTCTTACGAATGAAAAACTTTCTGGTAAGAAAGTATATGCAGAAGCATTCCACAAACGTCCAGAGATGGCAGAACATTTAAATAAAGAATTAAAAGGATTGCTGGAAGACATTACTTTAACAGAAAATCCAGCAGAGGCAGACATTGCGCTTCTTATGATTTCCCCATCCTCCGGTGATTACTTCACCGCAACAAAGGGATACTTAGAGCTTGACATCTGTGAAAACAAGGTAGTGCCAAACGTAGACGATTTCTGCCGTCCACTGAAGGAAACTCACGAGGAGACAACATTGGCAGGTGCAGGTCGTATTGCTGAGATCGCAGAAGCAGTGCATGCAAATGGCGGTAAAGTGGTAGCAAACGTAAACGTGGCACTGGCATGGATCCTTGGCAATGTAGAACCTTACGTAGATGCTTTCACAGTAGGTTACGACACTTATGCAGAGGCAACGATCGACGTTATGAGAGGCAGATTCTCTCCAGTAGGTAAACTTCCAATCACATTCCCAAGAAATGACGAAGTACTTGCTGTAAATGAAGATGGTGTATGTATAAGCCCTAACGATGTACCAGGCTTTGACAAAGACCTCTACATGCCAGAAGAAATGAAAGATGAGAACGGAAAAGCATACGCATACCGCGATGCAGCCGGAAATTACTATGAATATGGATTTGGATTAAGCTACTAGGAAGCTGTTTTCCAAATAAGATAGGAATATCAGCAAAGCGCCGCTGTGCCCCAGTTATATGGGGCGGCGGTGTCTTTGCTGATTTTTTATATAATCGAACATGGCAAATTTCTATTATATAAGACCTTCCACGAGGATTATAATTCGATCTCTTTTACAGAAAGAAGTTGCAGTTTTCCCCTTTTTAGGATAGAATATTATTGCGATTTTGCGTTTATAAGATAAATCGGCTTTGAAAATAGACACTAAGACATTTTTAGGAGGATTGCGATAGATGGCAAAAGTAAATCAGGAAAATATTAGAAATTTCTGTATTATTGCCCACATTGATCATGGAAAATCAACGTTGGCAGACAGAATCATAGAAAAGACAGGACTTCTCACCACCAGAGAGATGCAGTCCCAGGTTCTTGACAACATGGATCTGGAACGAGAACGAGGCATTACCATCAAATCTCAGGCGGTGCGTATCGCCTACAAAGCAAAAAATGGCGAAGAATATTTGTTTAACTTAATCGATACACCGGGACATGTGGACTTTAACTACGAAGTTTCTCGAAGTCTGGCGGCCTGCGAGGGAGCCATCCTCGTGGTAGATGCGGCACAGGGAATTGAAGCCCAGACACTTGCCAACGTGTATTTGGCGTTGGATCATGATCTGGAGGTTATGCCGGTTATTAACAAGATTGACCTTCCAAGTGCAGATCCAGAGCGAGTGGTAAATGAGATTGAAGACGTGATCGGTATCGAGGCGCAGGATGCACCGAGAATTTCAGCGAAATCTGGTCTCAACGCGGAAGATGTGTTGGAGCAGATTGTTGAGAAGATACCAGCGCCACAGGGAGATCCAGATGGACCGCTGCAGGCACTGATTTTTGACAGTATTTATGATTCCTACAAAGGAGTTATTATCTTTGCCAGAATCAAAGAGGGTACCATCAAGGCAGGCACAAACATGCGCATGATGGCGACAGGAGCCACCGCAGACGTAGTGGAAGTAGGAACTTTTGGAGCAGGACAGTTTATTCCATGTGAGGAGCTTTCTGCCGGTATGGTAGGTTATATCACTGCCAGTTTAAAAAATGTAAGAGATACCAGAGTTGGTGATACCGTGACAGACGTGGACAATCCTTGCAAAGAGCCCCTTCCAGGTTATAAGAAGGTAAATCCTATGGTATACTGCGGTCTCTATCCAGCAGATGGAGCAAAATATCCGGATTTAAGAGATGCTTTGGAAAAATTGCAATTAAATGATGCTTCTTTATTCTTTGAACCAGAGACATCAGTTGCACTGGGATTTGGTTTCCGTTGTGGTTTCCTTGGACTGCTTCATCTGGAAATCATTCAGGAGCGTTTGGAACGAGAATACAACTTAGATTTGGTAACAACAGCGCCATCTGTAGTGTACAAGGTACATAAGACAGATGGAGAAGTGATTGACCTTACCAACCCAACCAACCTGCCAGAGCCAACCCAGATTGAATATATGGAAGAACCGATTGTTTCTGCAGAGATTATGGTAACAACAGAGTTTGTGGGTGCCATTATGCAGCTTTGCCAGGAACGTCGAGGAAGATACATCAGTATGGAATATATGGAAGAAACCCGTGCCTTACTGAAATATGACCTTCCACTGAACGAGATTATCTACGATTTCTTTGACGCATTGAAATCCAGATCACGTGGTTATGCCTCCTTTGACTATGAGATGAAGGGCTATGAACAGTCCGAATTGGTGAAATTAGACATTTTAATCAACCGTGAGGAAGTGGATGCCCTTTCCTTCATCGTACATGGAGAATCTGCATACGAGCGTGGCAGAAAGATGTGCGAAAAATTAAAAGAAGAAATCCCAAGACATCAGTTCGAAATTCCAATTCAGGCGGCAGTGGGAAGCAAGATCATTGCCAGAGAAACCGTAAAAGCCGTTCGTAAGGACGTATTAGCAAAATGTTACGGTGGTGATATTACCCGTAAGAAGAAACTTCTGGAAAAACAGAAGGAAGGAAAGAAACGAATGAGACAGGTTGGAAACGTGGAGATTCCACAGAAAGCCTTTATGAGCGTTTTAAAATTGGATGATAGATAGGAACTTGTGATGAGGAACTTAAAACCATTGGGGATATATATACATATCCCCTTTTGTATACGCAAATGTAAATATTGTGACTTTTTATCTTTTACTGCCGATGAAACTACCCAGAAACAGTATGTGGAAAAATTATGTGTAGAGATCGAACATTTTTTTGCACAGTACAAAGAATACGAAGTAAAAACGGCATTTTTTGGCGGGGGAACACCATCTATATTGGAGGGAGCTCTGATAGAAAAAATAATGCAGACATTAAAAGAGGTAGTTCCATTTTCGGAGAATGCAGAAGTGAGTTTGGAGGCGAATCCTGGTACGTTGGATGAGAAAAAACTGGAGGGCTATCGTCGTGCTGGCATCAATCGTCTAAGCATGGGACTGCAAAGTACCCAGGAGAGGGAATTAAAGTATCTGGGACGAATCCACAGCTACGAGGATTTTCTGCAAAGCTATGACCTTGCAAGAAAGGCGGGATTTACTAACATTAACGTGGATCTGATGTCTGCGGTGCCCTATCAGACCTTAGCGTCCTGGGAGGAAACCTTAGATCGTATTCTAGCCTTAAATCCAGAACATATTTCAGCCTACAGCCTGATTGTGGAGGAGGGAACTCCATTTTATGAGGATGAGCAACTGGAAGAACTGCTGGCAGATGAGGATACGGAGCGAGAAATGTATGTACGAACCGAAGAAAAGCTGTTAGAATATGGGTATCATCGCTATGAGTTGTCCAATTACGCCAAAGAGGGGAAAGAATGTGCCCATAACGTCCTCTATTGGAAACGGGGAGATTATATCGGCTTTGGTCTGGGGGCGGCTTCCTGTATCCATGATATGCGTTTTAAAAACACCGATTCTATGAAAGAATATATGGAAACACCCTGGAAGGAACTGGAAGAACGCTTTGAGGTGGAACAGCTTTCTTTGCGGGAACAGATGGAGGAAACCATGATTTTAGGTCTTCGCATGACGGAGGGCGTATCCAAAGAAGAATTTCAGGGAAGATATGGAAAAACCATGGAGGAAGAATTTGGGGATGCCATAGCGAAACATAAGGCGGATGGTCTTTTAATGGAAGAAAAGGAATGGATCCGATTTACCAAAAGGGGATTCGATTTGAGCAATATCGTGCTGTGCGATTTTCTTTCTTAAAGCCACTTGACAAAACAAACGTAGGAAGCTAATAAATAATAGAAGAAATAGAATACAAGGGGATGATAAAGTGAAGGGAGAAAAAAGAAGAGTGGTAAGCGCACTGCTTGCCCTGTGTCTTTTGACAGCACAGCCCTTTATTGAGGGAAAAGCGGAGGCTTCGGAAAGGGAAAATCAGACATCCACGAAGACTTATGAAGAATGTATCGAGCCATTGTCCTATCTGGGGGAGGATGAGGAGATTACAGACCTTCTAGAAGCCATCATTCAAAAAAGGGATGAAGAATTTCTTGCCCAGTTGGAGGAAGAGGCGCTGCTTGCCAAAATCAAGCGAGAAAATGAATACGCCCAGACTTCCGTTACCAAGGACTTGGAGAAATTCAAGGAAGAAGAAGGGAAAAAGCTCTTAGAAGAAGACGACAAGAAGAATGGAGATGTACCGACCTATTCCTTTGATGCCTACCGGAAACAACTCTTAGAGCAGCAAAGCGGCGGTACCAAACAGGTGCAGTCTATTCAGGATGTATTTTATTCTAATACGGACAAGACGGCAGTCGATTATGAACACTCTTATACCTTTAAAATCACAGCTTACTGTCCGTGTTCTGAGTGTAACGGTCCCTGGAGTGGCGGTGCCACCTCAACGGGAGTCAAAGCCCAGCAGGGAAGAACCATTGCAGTGGATCCGAGGGTGATTCCCTATGGAACCAAAGTGCTGATTGGTGGACACGAATTTGTGGCAGAGGACTGCGGCGGAGCCATCAAGGGGGCTCGCATTGACCTCTATCTTAGCAGTCACGCCCGTTGCAACAGCTGGGGTGTACGCTATCTAACGGTATCCTGGAATGGCGGAAGCCAGAAGTTGATCGATAAGTTAGTAAAATAAAGAAAATACGGAAAATAAAAAGAACGTGATCACAGACGGGGATGACGTTCTTTTTTTGTGAACAAATGATGTTTTTTCAAAAAAAACTTGACACTTTACAAAATAAGTGGTAGTTTATCAATAGATGTTAGCACTCAATCGAAATGAGTGCTAATAAAACTAAAAAAGTCACAGGTTACAGTGACAATTAGAAGAGAGAGGAGTGGCAGCGTGGAATTAGGTGAAAGAAAGCAAAAGATTTTACAGGCAATCATAGCGACGTACTTAGAGACCGGGGAACCGGTTGGCTCTCGAACCATTTCAAAGTACACAGACTTAAAGTTAAGTTCTGCCACGATTCGCAATGAGATGTCAGACTTGGAAGAGATGGGATACATTATCCAGCCTTACACTTCCGCTGGAAGAATTCCTTCGGATCTCGGTTATCGCTTTTATGTAGACCGAATCATGCAGGAGCGGGAGCAGGAGGTAGAAGAGAAGCAGGCGCTTCTTACCAGAGTGGATCGCATGGAGAAGATGCTGGAACAGGTTGCAACAGTTCTTGCATCCAACACCAATTATGCGGCACTTGTTACTTCTCCACAATATAAGGAAGGCAAGTTAAAGTTTATTCAGGTTTCTCAGGTGGATGCCTACAATTTACTTGCAGTTATTGTCATCGAAGGCAACGTGGTGAAGAACTACATGATTCATACGGAATCGGCTCTTTCCAATGAAGACGTATTAAAGATGAATCTCCTGTTGAATTCCTTCTTACAGGGACTCAGCTTAAAGGATATTAATCTGGAACTGGTGCATACTATGAAAGCTCAGGCGGGTATTCATGCACCAATCTTGGAAGACATTTTCCAAGGCATCGTGGAGGCAATTCACGAGGCAGATCAGGTGGATGTGTACACCGGAGGTACAGCCAACATTTTAAGATATCCGGAACTGGGCGATCGAGAACAGACCGGAAGACTTCTTGGTACATTGGTGGAGAAACGGGCGTTATCCCGTTATATCGATGATAAGAGACATGAGGCTGGCGCAGAGGGCATACAGGTATACATCGGCGATGAGAATGCTAATCAGGACTTCAAGGACTGTTCCATTGTAACCGCTACCTACGAATTGGAAGAGGGCGGTACAGGTACCATCGGTATCATCGGTCCGAAGAGAATGGATTATAAAAAAGTTGTAAAAACCTTGAAGAACTTAACCGGAGAGCTGGATGAGATCTTCAATAAGAAAATGTAGAAAGGCGGTAACTGGTCAGTGGAAGACATGAATAAGAACATGGAAGAAACTACAGTAGAAGAAACAACAGAAGAAGAAACTGTTGTGGAAGAAGTTTCCGAAGCAGAAGTAGTTGAGGAAGCCGATGAGACAGAAGAGAAAGAGACATTAAAAGGTAAACTTTCCGCTAGAAAGCTTGAGAAGGCTTTAGAAAAGAGTGAAGCTCAGGTGGCTGACTTGACAGATCGATATCAGCGTCTGATGGCAGAATTTGAAAATGCCAGAAAACGTACAGCAAAAGAGACAACCAAGATGTATGACATGGGAGCGAAGGACATTTTAGAGAAAATCCTTCCGGTGGTAGATAACTTCGAGAGAGGATTAGCTACTTTATCTGAGGAAGAGAGAGAACTTCCATTCATTCAGGGTATGGATAAGATCTATAAACAGTTTTTAAGTGTATTGGAAAACTGTCATGTGGAAGCCATGAATGCAGAAGGCAAAGAGTTCAACGCAGATTTCCATAATGCGGTGATGCATGTGGAGGACGAAGCCCTTGGGGAAAACGTAGTTGCAGAAGAACTTTTAAAAGGATATATGTACAAAGATATGGTACTTCGCCACAGTATGGTGAAGGTAGCCAATTAAGCATTTTGCGAACAATCAACAAATATAGATTATAACTTTAATTAGGAGGCATTTATCATGGGTAAAATTATTGGTATTGACTTAGGAACTACAAACTCTTGCGTAGCAGTTATGGAAGGTGGTAAACCAGTTGTAATCAACAACGCAGAAGGTATGAGAACAACACCATCCGTTGTAGCATTTACAAAGACAGGGGAAAGAGCAATCGGTGAACCTGCAAAACGTCAGGCAGTAACAAACGCTGACAAGACAATCTCTTCTATTAAGAGACATATGGGTACAGATTACAAAGTAACAATCGATGACAAGAAATACTCACCACAGGAAATTTCTGCTATGATCTTACAGAAATTAAAAACAGACGCAGAAAACTACCTTGGTGAAAAAGTAACAGAAGCCGTTATCA
>CAYLUV010000064.1:0-12087 GCA_964386955.1 uncultured Lachnospiraceae bacterium | reverse complement strand
GCGACAACTTCTATATCTTATCAGATTCTTTCGAATCTGTCAAGAACTTTTTTAAATTATTTTCTGTTGCCTCTCTGTCGACATCTCCTGTCCGCCGCAGCAACGTTTGATATAATATCATGGTTTTTTCTTCCTGTCAACCAGTTTTCTAATTTTTCTTCTTTCTTTTTCTGCTCCCATTCATAGGACAACCCTAACAAGCATAGACTGTACAAAATCCAATGGAGTACCTTTATGAAACCATATATTGAAGAACGCATTCTTTCTATTGCCGAATATACCATTAACAACAATTCCACTGTCCGTTCTACCGCAAAGAAATTTGGCATTTCAAAGTCTACGGTACACAAAGATTTAAGGGAACGACTTCCCAAGCTCAATGCGGAACTGTCAAAGGAGGTAGATAAAATTCTTGATTTTAACAAATCGGAGCGACACATTCGAGGTGGTATGGCCACTAAGAAAAAATATTTACAACGAAATCTTCATAGAACTTGCTGACAAAAGTATAAGGGAGCCCCTCTTTCTCTGGTATCCAAAGATTAGAGACTCCCTTATAAACTTTGTTTGATTTTTACAATTTTCTAGACAAAGAACCAAGGTTCCTTTCTATTCAGCGCATTTTCTGATGCAATTTTTCTTGCAAACCGATCAAACGTATCCGGTGTCATCTTCTTTGCCTGCACTGGACACACCTTAATACATCTCGTGCAGCGAATACATTTTTCTGGATCTATCTCCTTTGGATTGGAAGAACTAATCGCTTCCATCGGACAATACTGTGCACAAATCATACAGTAAATGCACGTCATATCTGTCTCTGGAACAAACGGCATCTGGCTCATCGGCGGTACCTTCTTGTAAGGCCGCTCTCCAGCTACCACAAGACCAATCCTATTCAAATCCAAGTTGACAAGTTTCTCTTTAATCTCATCTGCAAATTGCTCTGCCAGAGAAATATCCTTTCGGTCCGGTCTATTATATCCAATCAATTTGTTAAAGGAATGCTGTCCAGAAAATAGAGCCGCACCAAACGGCACAAATCCCTGAGCAATCATAATATCCTTTAATTCCAAAAGAGCATCCTCTACCAGACGATTGCCGTATGTAACAAGAATAACCGCCGGTGTTTTATTGCCCTTAAAATTTTTAAGTTCTTCTGCCATCACCTCTGGAATGCGGCCTCGATACACTGGCACACCAATAATCAAGAGTTCTGTAGAAAGAAATTCTCTCTTTTTTCCTCTTCCTTCTGGCATCGTCAGATCAATCTCTTTGTAATAATCTCCGGCAATCCTTGTACTAATGGCTTTCACCACCTTTGCGGTATTTCCCGTCGGACTAAAATATGCCCCGTTTACCAAATCTATCTTCAAGACATTTACCTCTTTCTACTTCGCAGATAATTTTGCGTCGATAGCTGCCGCCGCTTTCTTTCCCGCACCCATGGCAAGGATAACTGTTGCAGCACCTGTTACAGTATCTCCACCGGCATAAACACATGGTTTACTGGTCTCCATTGTCTCTTCTTCAACAATGATTCCGCCCCATTTCTGTGTTTCCAGACCTGGGGTCGTCTGACGAATCAGTGGGTTTGGACTCTGACCGATGGCGATGATCACAGTCTCCACATCCAGAACATAATTGGAACCTTCCACTGGCACTGGGGAACGTCTTCCGGATGCATCTGGTTCACCCAGTTCCTGTTTTACCACTTCCAGTCCGCTTACCCAGCCATCTGTTCCCACTACTGCTGCTGGATTGTTGAGGAATTTAAAGATGATGCCCTCTTCCTTTGCATGGTGAAGTTCTTCCAGTCTGGCTGGCGCTTCCTCTTCACTTCTTCTATATACGATATACACGTTCTCTGCACCGAGACGTTTCGCTGTTCTGGCTGCATCCATGGCTACGTTTCCGGCGCCTACTACTGCCACATTCTTTCCAACTTTGATTGGTGTTGGCATTTTAGGGAATTCATATGCCTTCATCAAGTTCACACGGGTCAGGAATTCATTGGCAGAGTATACTCCTAAGAGGTTCTCTCCTGGGATATTTAAGAATCTTGGGAGACCTGCGCCGCTTCCCACGAATACCGCTTCATATCCCTCTTCCATCAGCTCGTCAATGGTAACAGAACGGCCTACGATCACGTTAGTCTTGATATCTACGCCCAGTTTTTCTACGCTCTCGATCTCTTTTGCCACCAGATCTTTTGGAAGACGGAACTCTGGGATACCGTAACTCAGCACACCACCTGCTTTATGGAGGGCTTCAAATACAGTGACTTCATAGCCTTTCTTGATCAACTCTCCCGCACAGGTGATACCGGCAGGGCCGGAACCGACTACGGCTACCTTTTTACCATTCTTCTGGATATCTGCTGCTTTTTCTGCTGCATTTGCCATATGCCAATCTGCCACGAAACGTTCCATACGTCCGATGCCCACCGGTTCTCCTTTGATACCGCGGACACATTTGCCTTCACACTGATTTTCCTGTGGGCAGACATGGCCGCAGATGGCTGGAAGGGCATTCTCACTGGTAATTACTTCATAAGCACCCTCGAAATCTCCTTCTGCTACCTTTGCAATAAAATCTGGGATTGGTACGTTAACCGGGCATCCCTGTACACATGGTTTATGTTTGCAGTTCAAACATCTGGTCGCTTCCTCCATGGCCATCTCTTTGGTGTAGCCGAGAGCAACCTCTTTAAAGTTTTTATTTCTCACGTCCGGTGCCTGTTCTGGCATTGGAACTTTGGTAAGACTCATATTTGCCATTTTATTTACCCCTTCCGATTCTGCATTCGTGTTCTTCTTCCTTAAACATACCCTGACGCTTCATACATTCGTCAAAGTCTACTAAGAAACCGTCAAAGTCCGGCCCGTCCACACAGGCGAACTTGGTCTCTCCGCCTACTGTCACACGACAGCCGCCGCACATGCCAGTTCCGTCGATCATGATCGGATTTAAGGATACCCATGTTTTAAGATCGCGCTCTTTTGTCACTCTCACTACATTCTTCATCATAATGAGTGGTCCGATGGCAATGGCTTCTTCGTACTGTTCGCCCTTATCTAAGAGATCTTTTAATACGTCTGTTACGAAGCCTTTGGTTCCCTTGCTTCCGTCGTCTGTTGCAATGTATACGTTATCACAGAATTCACGGAATTTTTCTTCCAAGATGACAAACTCTTCACTTCTTCCGCCGATGATCACGTCAACTCCAACGCCCATCTGTGCTAATTTGCGAAGCTGTGGATATAAAGGTGCCGCACCAACACCACCGGCGATACCGATCACCTTCTTCTCAGATTTGTGTAACTGGGATGGCATTCCCAACGGTCCTACAAAATCCTGTACATAGTCCCCCACTTTCTTCTCGCTGAGGAGTTCTGTGGAATATCCAACTACCTGATAAATGATAGTTACAGTCTCTTTTTCTCTGTCATAATCAGCGATGGTAAGAGGCACTCTCTCCCCGTCCTCATCCACACGGATGATGATAAACTGACCAGGTTCGCATTTTCTTGCAACATAAGGAGCATGAATCTCCATCAGCTCAACTGCGTGATTGAGCTTTTCTTTGCTTACAATCTTGTACATGTTTCCCTCCTATTTTTTACCGAAATGGTTATTACCTAAAAACTCTATGATATTATACAACAAATTTTCCGTTATGAAAAGGGATTTCCCTCTATTTATTGTGATATTTTATTAACAACAGCGCCTTTTTCTGTTAATTTTCACACAATTCAAACAACTCCATTACAAATCACCCAAAATCCTCAAACTGTATTTCCATAAAAGAAAAATGAAATCTTTTTTCTCACAACAAAAGAAGGGGAATCTCACCTTCGTGAAATCCCCCATAAAGCTCTTTGTGAAATCATTTATAAAATTCAATCTTTGCTGTGTCTTATTACATCATGCCCATGCCGCCGTTTGGCATTGCTGGTGCTGGTTCATTTGTTTTAATTTCTGCCACAACGGATTCTGTTGTAAGTAAAGTGGAAGCAACGCTAGTTGCATTCTGAAGCGCACTTCTTGTTACTTTTGTAGGATCAATGATACCTGCATCTACCATATTTACATACTCTTCTGTCAGTGCATCAAATCCAACACCTGGTTCACTTTCTCTAACCTTGTTAATGATGACTGCGCCTTCCAGACCTGCATTTGCTGCAATGTGGAACAGAGGAGCTTCCAGTGCCTTTAAGATAATCTCTGCACCAGTTCTCTCATCTCCTGTTAAAGTAGCTGCCAATTTTGCAACTTCTTTAGAGGCATGGATATAAGCACTTCCACCACCAGAAATGATTCCTTCTTCTACCGCTGCTTTTGTTGCTGCTAAAGCATCTTCCAAACGAAGTTTTGCTTCTTTCATCTCTGTCTCTGTAGCAGCACCTACACGAATTACTGCAACACCGCCAGATAATTTAGCTAATCTTTCCTGTAATTTTTCTCTGTCAAATTCAGAAGTTGTTTCTTCTAACTGCATTTTAATCTGTGCAATTCTTGCTTCGATATCTGTCTTATCTCCAAGACCATCTACGATTACAGTATTTTCTTTTTCGATACGAACAGATTTTGCACGTCCAAGCATATCGATAGAAACTTCTTTTAAGTCATATCCTAACTCATCAGAAATTACAGTACCGCCTGTTAAGATTGCGATATCCTTTAACATTTCTTTTCTTCTGTCACCGTAACCTGGTGCTTTTACACCTGCTACCTGGAATGTGCCACGAAGTTTATTTACGATCAGTGTAGTAAGTGCTTCTCCTTCGATATCCTCAGCGATAATCAATAATTTAGCGCCACTCTGCACAATCTGTTCTAACAATGGAAGGATTTCCTGAATATTGGAGATTTTTTTATCTGTAATTAAAATGTATGGATCAGACATTTCACAAACCATCTTTTCCATATCTGTGCACATATAAGCAGAAATGTAACCACGGTCGAACTGCATACCTTCCACAAGGTCAAGCTCTGTGTTCATTGTCTTGGATTCTTCGATAGTAATTACACCATCTTTGGATACTTTATCCATAGCATCTGCTACTAACTCTCCAACACCTTCATCGCCGGCAGAAATAGAAGCAACTTTGGCAATCTGTTCTTTTCCACCAACAGTTGCACTCATCTTGGAAATAGCTTCCACTGCTGTGTCTGTAGCTTTTTTCATACCTTTACGAAGGATAATTGGGTTAGCGCCTGCTGCTAAGTTCTTCATGCCTGCATTGATCATCGCCTGTGCAAGAACAGTTGCTGTTGTAGTACCATCACCGGCAACATCATTTGTCTTTGTTGCAACTTCTTTTACAAGCTGTGCACCCATGTTTTCGAATGCATCTTCTAATTCCACATCTTTTGCAATGGTAACACCATCATTTGTAATCAGTGGTGTACCATAAGATCTGTCAAGTACTACGTTTCTTCCTTTTGGTCCTAATGTAACTCTTACTGTATTTGCTAACTGGTTTACACCTGCCTCTAATGCTTTTCTAGCTTCTGCACCATATTTGATTTCTTTTGCCATAACTGTTTGCCTCCTTTAAAATGTCTTGCTTCTATCATTCTGGATTCTAATATCCAATTCTGGATTAGAATAGATTACTCTACGATTGCAAGAATGTCGCCCTGTTTTACAATAATAAATTCTGTTTCACCGTCTTTTACGGTTGTGCCAGCGTATTTGGAATAGATAACTTTCTGTCCAACTGCCACTTCCATCTTTACTTCTTCTGTTCCAGGACCTACTGCCACAACTTCCGCTTCCTGTGGTTTCTCCTGTGCGGAGCTTGTAAGTACAATACCTGATTTTGTTGTAGTTTCTGCTTCACACTGTTTTAAAACAACTCTGTCTGCTAATGGGATTAATTTCATATAAATAGCCTCCTGTCTGCTTTTTTATCTAACAATCTCGGCTGTATCTTCCAGCCTTACATTTTGTTAGCACTCACCTTTATTGAGTGCTAATCTCTGTTATCTATAGTATTCATTTTTATTTGGAAATGCAAATCACTTTTCCTTTGAATTTTTGCGTTTTATAGCATTATTCTCTTAAATTCTCGTATTTACTCCTATTTTCTCTTTTTTTATACATTTAACCGTTTGTTCACATTTATAAAAAAATACATCTAATGCTGCATTTCCTTTTTCCTCTCTGTGAAAAGCCCTCACCTTTAGTATATGCTTTCCTCTCCTTCTATTATGTTTCTTTTTTATATATCATAAATTTTTCGGCAAAAAAAGAGAGTACACGTTGTCATGTACTCTCTAGCATTTCTTTATTTATTTGGTTTGAAGGAACTCTTCAGGGAAACAATTCGGTTAAATACCATATTTTCTGGTGTAGAATCTTTTGTATCTACACAGAAAAATCCCTGTCTTACAAACTGGAAGCTATCTCCTGGCTGTGCCTTGGCAAGCTCTGGTTCCACATAGCAATCCTTTAATACCGTAAGAGAATTTGGATTCAGATTGAGGCTTCCGTCTTCATTGTATACACCCTTCTCTTCGTCAACGATATTCTCGTAGAGTCTTACTTCCACTTTCTTTGCATATGGTGCTGCAACCCAGTGGATGGTTCCTTTTACTTTACGACCTGTAAATCCACTTCCACTCTTTGTCTCTGGATCATAAGTACAATATACTTCTGTTACATTACCATTCTCATCAGTTTTGTAATCGTGGCATTTTACAAAGTATGCGTTCATCAGACGAACTTCGTTGCCTGGGAAAAGACGGAAATATTTCTTAGGTGGATCAATCATAAAGTCATCTCTGTTGATGTAAAGCTCACGGCAGAATGGAAGCTGACGGCTGCCAAGTTCTTCGTTCTCTAAGTTATTTGGCGCATCTAGATATTCTACCTTGCCCTCTTCATAGTTCGTAATGATTACTTTGATTGGATCTAATACTGCCATCAGACGAGGTTTCTTTAATTTCAAATCTTCACGGATACAGTACTCTAACATCGCGTAATCTACAGAACTGTTGGCTTTGGAAACACCTACCAGATCCATAAACATCTTAATGGACTCCGGTGTAAATCCTCTTCTTCTCAAAGCACTTAATGTAACAAGGCGTGGATCATCCCAACCATCTACAATTCCTTGATCTACTAAACGTTTGATGTAACGTTTTCCTGTAACTACGTTAGTAAGATATAATTTTGCAAATTCAATCTGTCTTGGAGGCATCTCATATTCCAGTTCGCGAACAACCCAATCATATAAAGGTCTGTGATCTTCGAATTCCAATGTACAAATGGAATGAGAAATACCTTCAATGGCATCTTCAATTGGATGTGCAAAATCGTACATAGGGTAGATGCACCATTTGTCTCCTGTGTTGTGGTGATTCATTCTTGCCACACGATAGATAACAGGATCTCTCATATTCATATTTGGAGAAGCCATATCGATCTTTGCTCTTAATACTTTTGATCCATCTTCAAACTCTCCATTTTTCATTCTCTCAAACAGATCTAAGTTCTCTTCTACGGAACGATCTCTGTATGGACTATTCTTTCCGGCTTCTTTTAATGTTCCTCTGTATTCACGCATCTCTTCTGCAGAAAGGTCACAAACGAAAGCCTTTCCTTTCTTAATCAGTTTCACTGCTGCTTCATACATCTGATCAAAATAATCGGATGCAAAGAATAATCTATCTTCAAAATCTGCACCCAGCCATTTTACATCTGCTAAAATGGATTCTACATACTCCGTTTTTTCTTTTGTAGGGTTTGTATCATCAAAACGAAGATTAAATCTTCCGCCATATTTTTTTGCAAGACCAGAATTTAATAAAATGGATTTTGCATGTCCAATGTGGAGATATCCATTTGGTTCTGGTGGGAAACGAGTTACCACCTCTTTATATTTGCCTTCTGCTAAGTCTTCATCTATAAACTGTTCTATAAAATTCTTTGAAACTACTGCTTCATTTTCCATGCATCGTTCCTCCTCTTCTTTTCTGCTGTCACTTATCATAGCATAATCATTCCACTGAAACAAGCAAAAATAAAGGATAAGCACAAAAAAAGACACCCTTTTGGATGTCTTTTGCTTATCTATTTTGCATAATATACAGGAATATTTTTTAAAAATGGTTCTGCACCATGTCTTGTTCCGAAAAATACATCAATCACTTTGGAATGTTTTCTATTTCCATGACGATCCTGTGCAATGTAAACATGATTTCCAATCACCAATTTTGTACCAAGTTTAATCTGTGAGCTCTTGACTGCCACTGTAACGCCTGCCGTTGCTTTCTTTCCTGAACTTGTGGAACGAGAGCTGCCAGAATTACATCTAGTACAGTAACCTGTGATCACAAATTTACCAAGGCACTCACCTCTCGTGTAAGCATTGCCTGCGTTGTCATATACAGTATCATCGCTTCCTACATTTTTCTTTAAGGAAGAAACTGTCACCTTTTTATCATGGGCTGCACCGTACTTAATCTTATTTCCTGCAGTTGCCTTTACTGTTACCTTGCAACTTGTCTCTACGTTCGTTCCTGCAATGGACGCGGTAATGGTACAAGTTCCAGACTTTTTCGCTTTAATCTTTCCCTTGGAAGATACAGTAGCAACCTTTTTATTGGTGCTCTCCCACTCTACTTTGTATTTATTCTTGTCTTTTTTATCTTTGATGACATCTACATCTAAATCTTTGCTGGTTCCTTTCTTCAAGGTAACACTAGATGAGCCAATCTCCAACTCAGGATCCTCTGCCACCTGAATACCAGAATGTATACCAGATACATCTGCTGCATCAGCCTTTACACCACTGAAAGTCCACATGGCACATATTGCTAACGCAACAAAAATTGTTTTGTTCCATTTTATTGTTTTCATAATATCCTCCATTTCACTCTTTGCATTTCCAATCCTTTCACCTTCAAAACATATGCAAAAAGTATGACGTTTATTACTTAATTCGTTTTAAATTATATCATAATCATTTCATTTTGTTAATACTTTTTTAACATTTCGACTTTCTTTGGTAATTTCTTCTGGAATAATTTTACTTTTGCAAAAAAATGCACAAAAAAGCACAGGACTTTCCAGTTCTTCCCTGTGCTTTTTTACAACTCGCCTAAAACAGTTTCCATTTATTTACTTTTATTATTTACGAATCGAACACTCCATAATTTTCCATTTTTCATTTATTAGAGGTTGCTACGAAAACTTATTTGCCTCTTTCCTGCCCCCAAACACCATTTTTAGGCAACAAAAAATACCGGAAGCTCTCCTACCAAAAGCTCTCCGGCATCTTAGTTCAATGCGGGTGACAGGACTTGAACCTGCACGTCGTGGACACTAGAACCTAAATCTAGCGCGTCTGCCAATTCCGCCACACCCGCGTAGTTACCTATAATTACGGGCTTTCTTGTTACCCGCGTTAGAATTTTTACATTTCGCCGCGTTAGAGTATGGATTTTACCGATTCTAGCGCGTCTGAAAGACTGTTTCCACAGTTTACTAGATTTCTTTCAAAATGTCAAGTAGCAAAATGGTGCTGCAATCAGGTCTGCCTACATAAAAACCATCCCTATTTATTTTCGGGATGGTTCTATATAAATTATCTTATGTCGATGCAAATGCACTTCTACAAATCTTTCAAATTCTTCATGGTAAGATTCTTCATAATTTCCGAAGTTTTCTTTGTCGGATTCTTCTGTCCTCTAATATATAACTCTGTCGTCTTCGGACTGCTGTGACCCATTGCTTTCTGTGTAAGGTAAAGATCTCCAGTAGCATTCAAAATCTGCGTCCCAAATGTTGCTCTAAGTTTATGTGGGGAAATACATTTACCTTGGATATTGTCGGTGTATTTATGAATTATTGCTAATACAGAATCACTTGATATTCTCCGTTTTCTATTTGAAATAAACAGAGCATCTTCCTGAATATCACCAAGTATTTCGTTTCTTTTTACCATCCAATTCTCAATCAACTCAGTCAATTCTTCTGAAATATCATAACAGACTATCCTACTGCTACCATCGTGAAAGAAACATATACTGGCACAAAGGCAGTTGGAAGAAAAGAGTGGGACAAGCTCTATAAACAAGCCATCAAAGAACAGGAGCAAGGCATAGATGTAACTATCGTGTTTGACAGTGTATCCCGTATGAGCAGAAACGCTGACGATGGAATCGAGCTGTATATGGATCTATTCGACAGAGGTGTGGAGCTGATATTTATCAAAGAACACCACATAGACACATCAACCTACAGCAGAGCTATACATGAGAGCATTGATACCACAGGGAATGAGATCGCAGATATTTACATTGAAGCAACAAACAAGGTTATAAAACTCCTGGCAACAAAGCAGATTAGACAGACGTTTGAACAAGCAGAAAAAGAAGTCATGGATTTAAGACAAAGGACCTCTGAGGGGCTTAAAACAGCCCAGATCAACGGTAAAAGAGTTGGAACTCCAAAGGGTACAAAGTTAGTCACAAAGAAGTCTATAGCGGCAAAAGAAGCCATCTTAAAGCATAACAAATCTTTTGGTGGGACGTTGAACGACTTAGAGACAATAAGCCTTGTGGGAATCTCTCAAAAGACCTTCTACAAATACAAAAAAGAACTAGTAGCAGAACGAACGAATGTAGATAATACTGACTTCTAAACTTTCAAGCGGTATAATTTTGGTTTTTATCATAAAAAATAAGGTAGCAGCACATAAATTTTGTACTGTTACCCTATTTTTGAGCTTTCATACTTTATTTTTGTAATTATATGTAAACAATTATTATGGCATAATTGTTACTCCTTTTCATAAGCGGTTATTTAAACTTGGAACGGTATTTCATTTTATTGTATAGTGTATAGCCGATACAACCACACTATTGTTTGTATTGAACACGATTTTCAATTCTAATATGAATTTGTTTCACATTAGAAATCACTGAATATATTTTCTTTTCTTTCCCATTTCACACTCGCCGCGCTTCAATCTATCCAAAGGATTGAAAAAATCATAATCCTTTGCTACATCCACCCCATACAATTTTACATATTTCATGGTTTGTTCAATTGATTTGTGATTCATAAGGTATTGAAGTTTAACCACATCACCACCACCTACAATATAATCTTTTGCAAACGTATGACGGAACAAATGTATACTTGTCCTCTCAACACCTCTGGAATGGTTATAGTCTGCAATGGCATCTTGTGCGCTTCTGTGTTTTAGCTGCCCACCCTCGTATTCTGGAAATAGATACTCATGTGGTTGTAATCTACTCACCTCGATATATTCCTTCAAAACTTTTACCAGGTGGGAGGATAACGGCATATATTTCTTTATTCTGTCCTTGTTGTGTTCTAGTCTTACTCTTCCATTTTCCAGATCAAGATGTGATACTTTGATGTTTAATACAGTACTTAATCTCTGACCTGTACCATAAAAATAATTTACCATCGCCCAAGATCGTATTTCTACCCAATTCTTTGTATTAGGTTTTTCAATCAGTCTCTTCATTTCATCATCTGTATATGGATCTTTTAGTTCCTTATCATATTTAGGAATTGTCACTTCTATATGTTCCATATATTTTCTTCTGATAGCAAAATTAATAAACACCCTAAGATGTGTTAAATTTGTCGCTATACTCACTGGCTTATTCCCTTTGCTAAACAAATGCTCCATATACTCTTCCAGGACAATTTCTCCGACATCCGTCATTGGATTGTCACCCCACCACTTGATAAAAGATCGGACATACATACAGTATTGTTGCTGTGTTTGTTGTGCTAATCCTTTTGCCCTATTATAGCGGTAAAATTCATTTGCCACTGCTACAATCGATTTTTCTTCAAGCTCGATCTGTTTTACAATCATTCTTCCTCGTGCCATTGTATCACCCTCTTTACTTATTTTGAGGTCAAAAAAAGACCACAAACTACTAGATTTTTATTTCTTATAATCTAGTGTGTTTCCAGTCAATCAAACAGCACTTTTATTCGTTTTTATCTCTTTTTACAAATATTGCCAACCTAAATCTAGCGCGTCTGCCAATTCCGCCACACCCGCGTAGTTACCTTTTATTCTGTAA
>CAYLUV010000063.1:0-12210 GCA_964386955.1 uncultured Lachnospiraceae bacterium | reverse complement strand
CGATATTTTGTTTTGCGCGCATCTTTCTCTGTTTTCTTCGCCAAATAATCGGACTGTTTTTCTCTCCACTGCTGAGAAGCAGCCAGATTGGCTTCTTTGTGCGCTCCACTCTGGCTCTTTTTTTGCGAATGGTATCCAGAGAACAGCCCTGCATACTCTTTGGATTCTGGTGAATCCCAGAAAATACAGAAACAATGTCCGGTCCCAACAGATCAAATGGGTGTTTTTCATATATCTCGCAAATCTTTTCCCCAAAATTCTTTTGCATAATCTCTACGTCGTTGTTCAGTACCACTACAAAATCTGCCTTTGTATGGTCCTGTACCCAACGAACTCCCAGATTATTTCCCCTTGCAAAACCAGAATTTTCTGGATTTAAAATAACACGGATTTCATCGTCCTTGGCATATTCTCGGCGCAAAAGTTCTCCGCTTCCATTTGGAGATGCATTATCTACCACCACAATCTTTTTCTCGCAGGACAATGCCTTAATTCTATTTACACAAGTTTTTGTCATTTCTGTTGCACGATAATGTAAAATTACAAATGCAATCATTTTGAATTCCTCTTCCTTCCTCTTATGACTCCTCTGATCTGATCCACTTTCCAGTAGCAAAGATCATACAGACTTTTGCTTCGTCTATAACTTTTCTCGAAATGTTCTGCCGCCAGTATCGGGTTCTGTTCGTGTACTCGTTTTCCCATTCTTCGGTTCATCACAGCGGCACTCATCGGGTATTTTTCATATAATTCTTCGTGTTTTTTATATAAATGTAACAAATGGGGATAGGATTTCACCCGACTGGAAATGCTGTCCTTTCCCACTTCGGAATCTACCAATGCCTCTGGCAGATATTCCAGATAATAATCCTTCGCTGCCCGGATTCCAAAGTCCCAATCCTGATAGCGTCGGATTTCTTCGTCAAACTGCACTTGCTGCCATACTTCTTTTTTCATCAGCATTGTCTGGGTGCTGGCTCTATTTTCCGCCAAAAATTCTTCCAATCCATGCTCCCGGTGAAAGGGATGCACTGGAAAATAAAAAGCGCTTCCATTTTCTGCAATGCGATTCATACCACAAAAGCAAAGATCCACCTTTGGGTCTTCAAAGGTTCGTACCTGTTTTTCTAATTTATCTGGGTGCCAAGTGTCATCGCTATCCTGAAAAGCAATCAAGCTTCCCTTCGCTCTCTTTGCACCATAATTTCTGGCATAACAAGCTCCCCTGTTTTCTTCGTATCGAAGATAGAAAAGTCTTCCTTCTTGAAAAGCTTCCTTTATCAATTTCCACTGTCTTTTATCAATGGTATAGTCCTTATTTTCTTCCTCTTTATCCTCTCTCAATGTGTTAAAGAACTGTTCCGTTCCATCGGTGGAAGCATCGTCCACTACCAGTACCTCGATATTTTGATAGGTCTGCTCTAACACACTAACGATACAGGCTGGAAGTTTTTCTTTCCTATTATAAGTAGGAATAACTACAGAAATCAGCCTATCTTCCATCCCGCTTCCCCTTCCTTGCTGGAAATGGAAATGCCTCCTTCATCTGCCGTTTCTTTTCCTCTACCATTTCCGGTGAAATCTGATATTTTGTCTCTATTTCTTCTATGGTCGGTGCTTTTTCGATTCGCATATCCCTTGACTGGGGCTGCAGACCGTAGGCCGAGTAGTAATCTTCAAATTTGTATCCATCTCCTAACAGTCTTTCTCCAAAGATGAGATACATATTTGGAATATGAAAACTGTCTGCCACGATTAGTCCGTGCAGACTGCTGGAAATAATATAACGGCACTGGGCAATCTCCCGCACCACCTGTAAAGGATCGTCCTTTACGTTAATCAATTTTGCATTTTCATACTGGGAAAGTAATTCCTCCACCGCCGGATCCTTCAGATCACAGATGTGAGGTACAATTCCCACCTCATATTGTTTTTCCGGCATTTCTGGAAGTAATTCCGATGCCAAAATCCCCGCATCCGCCATGGGAATGTCCATTTTTTTTCCTGTCATCCGTTCCACGTTTCTTCTGGTCAATTCCCCGCGAACGGCACAAAATTCCATATCTTTCTTAAAAAACTTGCCCTCTCCGTCGGCATAGTTGATAAATCCCGTTCCCCAGATATACACATGAGGTCTTCGGATTCCATTGATTCTTTGCTGCAGCCGCATAAGAGGCGTCCCATGTAAGGTATACTGTCCCAGGCAACTACCGATACCACAGATTTCTCCTTCCAGAAAAGAGCGACGCTCTGCTTGATAGCCAAAGCACTGTTCCAGAATCAGTTCATTCAGACAATCGCCCATATTTTGCAGTTTTGAATAATACATCTTTATTGTGTTTGGCATAGCGCCACCTCTTTTCCTTTGTAAATTAATCGATCTTTAACACTACCTTTTCGTAGCGTCCGTCATCCTGAAATCCCTTATCGTAGACCGCATCAAACAATGGCTGGTAACCATAGCCCTCTGTGAGATGGCTGTATCCCTTATACTGTGCGGTATTAAAGCCCGGAATGGTGTTTGCCTCGATTATCAGCGGGCCATCCTTTGTAATAGCCACATCCCATCCGATATTGGAAATGCGTTTTGCCAAAGGCACTGCTTTTTTCATCATTGCAATGGTCTCATCCCAATGGTTAATCTGGAAGCCACGGAAGGCTGTTCCTGTTACAGGATGTACATCATACTCTTCGTTGTTTAACTGATCCACCGCATCGGTGAGAACGATACCGCTTCGAATGTCTGCCATGGCAGTCAAAGCATCCTGACATCCATTGGCAATATCCTTGTACATGGCAGTGGTGAACACTGGTGCAAAAAGATACATGCCATAAGGTGAACTAACGGAGTAGAATCGCACAATGCTCACTGCCCTTGGGTTCATCATTTCCATGGCATCATCCTGACAAATGTACTCTTCCACAATGCCGTTTCCATGGGTTTTGATATACTGCAAAGCTTCCTCAATCTCTGCTTTTCCTGTTGCCGGAAGAACACAAACGCCTTCTCCCTGTCCTTTGCAGTTTGGCTTATAGACAACCTGTCCCTTGCCCTCTGCCAGCATTTTCAGTACATCCTCTGTCACATCTGCTGTCTGGACACATTTACGTCCGTAATAATCTGCAAATACCTTGGAGAAGATATATTTGTTCATCAATGTTCCTATGTAACGGCGATCTGTGAATTTCTTACGAAACTCAGATCTTGTCCACAGAGTAGATACCGTTTTTTTCTGTTCCTGTGTCAGGTCGTGAAAACCTGTCCACTCATATTCTCCTAAGGAAATGTGATTATATTTTTTTGCTTCTATAATATCTTTTTCGATTTCTCTTGGATTGCAACCGTTCTTTGCTGCAAACTCCTCTGAAAATTCTCTAATATATTTTCTACCGTTGATAAATCTTGCAAGGCTGTTTTTATTCTGCCCCATTATATCGTTCCTTTCTATCGCTGTATACTGTATTTTTTTTCCATTTCTACATCTGTGCCATCAATGCTTCTAATTCTTTCTTTCGTCCCGTCTTCGTCACCATCTGCATAGCTCCCATCTGAGCCGTGCAATTGGCCTCCACCATACACCAACCGTACTTGTCACTGTAGGCAAGATCCCAACCACAATAATGATTGTCCGGTGTCTTCATAGCTGCCGCCTTTACCATGGCAACGGCCTTATCCCACTCTGGAATCTGAAAGCCCTTAAAGGTCACGCCGCTGTCCGGATGAGACACAAAACTGTGTCCCTGTTTGTCTGCGCCGTCTGTATAAATCACCCCAGTCTCCGGATCAATCAGCGCACTGATTCCTCCGGCACTAAAGTTGTCCACGAAGCTCTCGCCCCGTCCCATACGGATAGATGGGTGGAAAAGTCGAATCTCCGGTTTTCCGTCCTTTCCTTTTAAAAGAACCGTTGGAACGCGAAGGGTATTGACAGAGCCGGCATGGATCTTTGCCATGGCTTCTCCCTGCTGAATCACTTCCTCCAGCACAACACTTTCCTTTCGGTAGCACTCGTAAGCTTCCTCCACGGAGTTGTACATGGATATACTTTCCTTTCTTACCCCTTTTCCACATGCCGCATAGACCGGTTTTACCACATATTCTTCCTGACGACTGGCAAACGCTCTGAATTTTTCTATATTTTCTTCTGTTGGTGCTTCATTTTTCTTAATGCGAATCATCTCGCGCTGAAACATTTCCGGAAATTTTTTGTAAGTACGGTATTTGTTTTCAAACATATCCGCATTCTTTTTCTGGTTCAGCCGGGCAAAATAGCTCATGCGAACACCCTCTGTAATAAAGGAGTTGCGGTATTCCTTGTCTTTTCCCTCATATCCGAACAAAAAATACTCACTATAGTAGGAACCATAGTGAAATAAGCTGCTGATCATATCCCGTCGAAGTCTTCTCATATATTTTTTATCCTGTAATTCTTCTTCCGTCGGATTTTTGTACTTTATAATAATGTTATTTATGGCCTTTTTTTGCCGCTGATAGTAACTTGCCTTTCTATACCATGTTTTAAATCGTATCTTTTTGTATATTTTTCTTCTAATATTTCGAAACATTTTTCCTCTCCTTCGCCGCTGGTGACTTGCTTTCATCTAAAGACCTATCTACTCCTATAAATATCTCTTTACATGAAAACAAGCCGCCATGCCAGACTGGCACAGCGGCATATTTTTACATTACGTCAAATACCTTAAGCTTTTTTCTTTGTTACAGCTTTCTTTTTCTTAGGGCTGAACATGTTTTTACGGATACGATGTGTCTCATCGCGCATGAACTGCTCTTCATAGATACGTTTGTATCCTGTATCCTGGATGAGCCATTCGCCATCAATCTTCACATATTTGTCTGTGTAGATTGCAGAACCTTCTACCTGAAGTCCTTCATATGGATCACCTTTGGCAAAAATTAATACATCCTGTAAGTACCATTTGCCATATGCTACAGTGTCGCTTTCAAACCAGATTTCTGGGTTGTGACCCTGATGAAGAGTGATTTCTGTCTTAGGCATAGATTTTTTGAAGTAATCTGTGATTTCCTTTGGTCCGTGGAAAACAAGTTTTCCGTTGGAGTAAGAAGTTTCAATATCTTCTGCCATTGTTTTTTCAAGAGCATCCCAATCTTTTGTATCTAATGCACAGAAATATCTGCTCTTTAATTCTTTGATTGCCTGTACATCTTTTAAACGCTGGATTTCTTTCTCCAGTGCCTCTAAACGTTCTTCAACTGTCATGACCTTCGTTCCTTTCCATCACTATATACACAAGTAACTATGTACATAATTAACATACATCATTAGATTACGGATGGCTCCGCTGCAAGCAGCTCTCGCCATCCTATCTCTTATTTCGTAATCTAGATTTCCATACCTACTTTGTAAGCATCTGCTGTTGCATCGATACCCATGCGAACTTTCTTCGCATCACCAATTACATGGTAAGCAATTCCAAGTTCCTCACATTTTGCTGTAAGGTCAGCTGTTGGAAGAGATACAGTACCAGTAGCGATAACTAATGTGTCAAAGCTTCTTGTCTTTGTGCTTGTCTTTTTGAACTTGTCAGTGAATTTGTATTCGATTGTGTGATCGCCTACAGATGTCACTTTACTTCTGTTGCTCTTCTGAATTGTTTTGCCTGGATATTCGATATCCTGGAACATAGTACGAAGCATTCCCATGCCTTTACCAACACGTTTTGTATCCATGATACGAACGTTCTTTTCACCTTTTTCGATTAAGTACTGTGCTGTTTCACAACCGATTGTACCACCACCGATTACTAAGATTTCGCCTTTTGCTTCTGCTTTTCCTGCTAAAACGTCTTCTGCTGCTACGATATCAGCACCGTCGATACCAGGGATATCAGGAGTACCATGTGTAGAACCTGTAGCTACTACTACGTGATCTGGTTTGATCTCAGCGATCATTTCAGGTGTTACTGTTGTATTTGTCTTAATTTCGATGCCCATCTTTTCGCACTGTTTGATTTCCCAGTTGATTGCATCTTCGAATTCTGCTTTCTTAGGAGCTTTTCCAGCTAAAGCAAATCTTCCGCCAGCACTTTCTGTTGCTTCGTAGATTGTTGGGTTATGTCCACGCTGTTTTAAGATCTCAGCTGTTACAAGACCGCCGATTCCGCCACCGATGATCATAACATCTTTTGCTTCCTCTGCTTTAGGCATGCCTTTGTATTCCAGACATAACATAGGGTTACGTGTACATGTGATATGAGTTGCATTAGGGTCGATAACCTTATCGTAGCATCCTTCTGTACATCCGATACAACGACGGATTTCATCTTCGCGTCCTTCTTTGGATTTGTTACACCATTCTGGATCTGCGAGCTGTGCTCTACCTACTGCTACCATGTCGATTGCGCCGTCTTTGATTAACTGATCTGCTAATCCTGGCATGTTGACACGACCTACACCGATAACTGGAATGTTGATTCCTTTTTTAATAGTAGCGATGTTTTCCATGTTGAAACCTGGCTCTAAGTTGTAAGGTGGTACTTCGTATACTGTTGCAAGGCTTCGTGCATTACCTCTGGAAAGGTCGATGGCATCTACACCAGCTTCTTCTGCCCAGTTGATGAACTGAATAGTTTCTTCTACTGTTGTTACAGCAGGCATCATTTCATCGATTGCATCTAAACGCATAAGAAGAGGCATATCTTCTGGCATGTTTGCACGCATTTCACGAATTACTTCTAAGTTGAAGCGGCAACGATTTTCCAGACTCTGGTTACCATATTCATCTGTACGTGTATTTAAATGTGGGTTCATGAATTCGTGAGGGAGATATGTATGTGCTCCGTGGAATTCTAATGCATCAAATCCAGCTTCTACTGCAAGTTTTGCAGATGCGCCGAACTGTTTTACGATTTCGTGGATACGCTCTGTTGTGAGTGTTTCCGGTGTTTCTGTCACATTTGTTTCATCAAAGAAATCCGCTGGTACGAATCCACCGTGCCAGATCTGAACTGCAGCTTTACCGCCGTTGTCATGGATTGCCTTTGTTACTTTCTTTAATTCGTCTCTGTGGTGTTCATTGTAAAGACCAAGGTACAGATATGCGTGGCATTCTGGACAAATAGATACGATCTCTACGATGTTTAATCCGCATCCACCTGCTGCACGAGCTGCGTGGTATGCTGGTAAATCTTCTGCTACATCATGTCTGTTCTTAACCATCTTTGTATTCATACCTGGAAGAACAATTCTGTTTTTCAGTTCCAATCCTCTTAATTTAATAGGAGAAAACAATGCATCATAACTCATTTTGAAATCATCCTCTTTTCTTTCGCTTTCATTCAATCGTGTTAAAGTCATTGCCCCTAAAAATCCTGCTGAAGCAGATCGGGAATATCCGCTTGGATTTCTTAGGAAAGTCCGTTTTCGGTAGTAAATTAAGTTTCGTAGCTTCTTTATTTACTTTCTTTAAAAGCTTGTCTAAATTTTAACACGCCAATATGGGCCATGTCGGAACAAAAAACAAAATATAGTATCCAACTTACGTACAAAAAATCAATTTTTCCTGTCATTCCTCCTTTCTTTTCCTATAATATACACTCTGTTTCCCCTTGCATTTCGGCACCATTCTGCCGTTTTGTAGTAAAAATAGATATTATGTCCTGTATTTTCGAAGTTATTTCCCAACTTTTTAACAAAAAATGTAGATTATTTAACAAAAAAATGTGAAACACCACCTTTTTGCATCGTATATACTAAAACACAGTTAAACAAATTTCACATTGTCCAGGAGGAAAATAGTAATGATTACAGATATGAAAAATGCAAAGATTTTCCAGCCTTTGCAGCTTGGAAAAACTACTTTAAAGAATCGTATTGCCATGGCTCCTATGAGTATGCATTATGAAGCAACAGACGGAACAGTACCAAAACAGTTAGCTGACATCTTCGTTCGTCGTGCAGAAGGTGGCGCAGGATATGTTGTAATTGACGCCGTAACTGTTGACCACAAATATTGGTATATCGGAAAAACAACTGCTCTTGATAAAGATTCCTTAGTTCCTCAGTTTGCTGATTTTGCAAAACGTATCACAGACGCTGGCAGCGAATTAATCCCTCAGATCATCCATCCAGGTCCAGAATCTATCTGTGCTATGAGAGGCATCAAGCCAATCGGACCATCTGCAAATACAAATGCAAACGGTGATGTTTCCAGACCTGCTACCTTAAAAGAAATCAAAAAGATCATCAAACAGTACGGACAGGCAGCTCGTCGTGCAGAAGAAGCTGGCTGCGGCGGTATCGCTCTTCACGCAGCACACGCTTACATGCTTCCAGGTGCATTCCTCTCTCCACTTCGTAACAAACGTATGGATGAGTACGGCGGAACAATCGACAACCGCGCTCGCCTCATCTTAGAAGTGATCGAAGAATGCCGTAAGAACGTAAGCCCAGACTTCCCTATCGTTCTTCGTATTTCCGGTTCCGAACGTGTTGCTGGCGGAAATACATTAGAAGAAATGTTATACTTAGCTCCTAAATTTGAGGCAGCTGGTGTTAATATGTTAGAAGTATCCGGCGGTACTCAGTACGAAGATATGGAAGATATCATTCCATCCCACAGCAAAAAAATCGGACGTAACGTATACGAAGCTTCCGAAATCAAAAAAGTGGTTAATATTCCAGTATTCGTTGTTGGTAAGATCAACGACATCCGCTACGCAGCTGATATCGTAGAACGCGGCTTAGTAGACGGTGTTTCCCTCGGTCGTTTATTATTAGCAGACCCTGATCTTCCAAACAAAGCATTAGAAAACCGTTTTGACGACATCACACCTTGTGCATCTTGCGGTGGACGTTGTGTTACTCCAAAGGATATGAGCCATCCAGTATGTGAATGTCACATCAACCCATTGATTGGTAAAGAATATGACTTCCCATTCAACCCTGTAAAAGAAGAGGAAGCTAAAAATGTACTGGTAATCGGTGCAGGTCCTGGCGGTATGTATGCTGCTGTTATCGCTGCAGAACGTGGCCACAAAGTAACTGTATGGGAAAAGAAAAACCAGATCGGCGGTCAGCTTGCTCTTGCTGTTGTAACTCCTGGTAAACAGGAAATGTGTAAATGGCTCTCTCACCTTTCTTACCGTGCAAACAAAGCCGGCGTAACTTTCGAGTTCAAGAAAGAGGCTACAGTAGAGGCAGTAAAAGAATTCGCTCCTGATGCAGTTATCGTTGCTACTGGTGCTACACCACTGATTCCTACCTTCATCAAAGGTGTAGGCGACTTCAAATCCATCACAACACACGACATCTTAAGCCGTAAAGTAACTGTTCCAAAAGGAACCGTATGTATCTTAGGTGGTGGTGAAGTAGCATGCGAAACAGCAGAAATGCTTATGGCAGATGCTAGACCTTCTTCCTTCGCTACAACAGGAAGCACTGGTGACGTAGAAGTTACATTAGTAGAAATGCAGCCACAGCTTATGACTGGCGTATGTCTGCCAAACCGTAACGTATTAATGCAGAGCTTAAAGCATTCCGGTGTAAAAGCTCATGTAAACTCTAAAGTATTAGAAATCACAGAGCATGATGTTAAGATCCAGCACAAAGATGGCTCCGAAGAATGGTTAAAAGGATTTGACTACATTGTATTCGGTATGGGCTCCAGAAGCTACGATCCACTTTCTGAAGAATTAAAGAAATTTGTTCCAGAAGTACGTGTTGTCGGTGATGCTGTAAAAACTGGTCTTGCCAGCGAAGCATTACATCAGGGATATTTTGCTGGATACGAAATCTAATCATCCTACATAAAACTACACGAGACCGCAGTTTTTTAGACTGCGGTCTTCCATGTTTTTCAACCTTGATTTTACATCTGCGATATGTTAGTCTACAGGTAAGATATTGTAGTTTATACTGCAATTATTTGTCACTGCAAACACGTTAGATTAATTAGGGAGCGATATCACTTTGAAAAACAGAATTAGACCTTTATGCGAAACACCGCAGGAAGGTATTTTTTGTGGTCCGGACAAATATCTCCGCCTGCAGGAACATACCATCAGCAGCGAGATGTTTCCAATTATGGAATTTGATAGCTATTTTATCCTTGTGCGGGAGGGACACGGAAACTTCATTATTAATGGGGAGGAATTTTTTGTGGAACCCGGCTGCGTATCTTGGATTCAGTGTTCTCAGGTACTCACCATCTGCCCTGCTTTTGGTGAAGAACTGGTTCTCTGGGTCTGTGCATACGACTATCAGCTTTTAAGCTACTATTCCTTTAGCAATATTGCTCCTACGCAGGAACTGGAGATTGTCAACAATCTCCCTGTCATTGGACCGGAAGGGGAGGAAGTAACCCAGATTATTCGGCTATTTACTCAATTCCGAAAGTTGGACAAGAAGAACACCCATGGTTCTGCCATTATCCGCAGTTCCTTTTTGCGGAATATAGAACTGCTTTATAATCGTTTTGCCCGCAGTATGAAGACGAAATATAAATTCAGTTCTCTGCCTCTTAGCCGAAGAGCCAGCCTCTACATCGCCGTCAACAGCACTTCTGATATCACTCTAGCCGATGTAGCAAACGCTGTGGCACCGTCTACCAGCGAAGCCGCTTTGAACCATGCTCTTCTGGTCTCCACTGGCCTTAATTTTAATCAGTATTTGAACCGACTTCGATTGACTCACGCCATGTCCTACTTTCTCTATGACAGCCTGCCTTTTGACTACATTTCCTCTATATCCGGATTTAAAATGGAGATTACCTTCTTCCGCCGCTTCAAAGCCATGACTGGGATGACTCCACAGACTTGGTTGAACCGTATGTTAAACGATGGAAAGAAGAAATCTTGCGTCTATCGAGGCACTATGATGAACGAGACACTAATTTCTGCCATCAGCTATCTCTACGAGAATATGACAGAACCTGTGGATGCAGAGATTTTGACGAGAGAACTCTACACCTCAGAGAACATTCTGCGAGTGCAGTTTAAAAACCGACTGCAATCCAGCTACAAACAGATACTTTCCCAATTCCGGGTGCGCTATGCAGAATCCCTGCTCACCACAACGTCCTTGCCAACCGTGGACATTGCCATTGAGTCCGGATTTGGCTCTGACCGTACCATGGCCCGGGTATTTTGTAGTATCAACGGAATCTCTCCGGGAGAATTTCGCAAACAGCGAAAGTTAGCCGCCACATCGGAGGCAAAGAAACTATAATAAATATTACATAGGAAAGGCTATTCGCCATGCAAAAAGATACACCACCAACCCCTGAAACGGACATAACAGCCTCCTCCAATCGGACTGTATTTTCCGGTGCTCACGATTATTTTGTCAATAACGTTCTACCGGATACCATCAAGGCTCATGTCAACCGCATTCAGGCACCAACATCCTACGCCAACAACCGAGATCAGACCTTTCTTTTGGTGCGCGCCGGAAAAGGCACCCTTCTGGTCAATGGCGTAGAATATACCTTAAAACCAAACACTCTCATTAACCTAAGTCCCTTTCATCGATACCGCTTTCTTCCTGCCAAAGGTTCCACTTTGGAGATTGCAGAAGCCCGTATGAACAGCAGTACTTATGTATATATGATTGCCAACCCTTATCTAAAGATGGAACAGTTAAACGTTCCCTCCCAGCCGCCGGTGGTACATCTTAGAGGTTTGGAGGCGGAAATCGCAAAAGATTCCATGGATGGGCTCCTTCGAGAGGCAAAAAACAATTCACCAGAACAGATTCAGCTCTGTTTCTGTTACATGATGAATTTCCTTGGAATCATCACCGACCAGATGCCGAAGGAGTATTTTTCTCCTACAAACAGCAAAAAAGACACGAAAAAGTAATTTTTTTAACAAGAATATTTCACAAAGGAAGTTTTCGCCCAATATTTAATCTGACGAAGGCTTCCTTTTTCTTTTTCCCCTTTTTGTCTAATTTTTATATTTCGACACCCTTTTTTCCACTTTGTCCCCCTTTTTGATTGTAAAATATCACTTTTTGTCATTTTATTTCGTAGAAAAATTGCACTCCTAAACCGTTGACGAGGTCTTCATGCTGTTAAAATATTATCAGTCATTGAGATGACGTATCGGTAGTAACTTTTTTTGAAGGAACGGGAACCTTCTGAAAATGAATATCATGTAAAAAGAAAGGAAGTTTACTATGTTTGAAAGAGAATTTGAAGGAAAAGTAGCATTAGTTACTGGTGGAAGTAC
>CAYLUV010000062.1:0-12376 GCA_964386955.1 uncultured Lachnospiraceae bacterium | reverse complement strand
ATAGTAAGATCTTCTCCTCGGTCTTCCCACGCTGTCATTACAGTTTCAAATTTATGAAAAATGGCATCTTTTCGCATATTGCGATAGATGACAAGCTCTCTCATTCTGTTCATTGTTCTCACCTAGAAATTTCCTAAAATCTTAAAGTCAGCAGCTTCCTCCCGGATTCCCCGCAGTGCATTCTTCACCGCTGGATCCTTCAGATTTCCTGTTACATCTATAAAAAATCGATATTCCCATTCTTTTCCTCTAAGGGGTACGGATTCAATGTTTGTCATACTAAGATCGTTAAAAATCAGATGGGACAACGCATTGTATAAAGTTCCGCTCTCATGAGGCAACGAGAAAGAAATACTTACTTTGTTTGCATGTTTGGTATACTGTCTCTTCTTGGAAATAATAAAGAAACGTGTGGCATTGTTGCCCACATCGTTGATATTTGTCTCCATAATCTCCAAGTCATAGAGTTTTGCCGCCCGCACACTGGCGATGGCACCATGGGTTTTATCGGCCTCTTCCTTGATTTTCTTCGCTGCCATAGCCGTATTTCCCACACTGATTCCTTTCACCTTCATGGCTTCCAGATAATCTCTGCACTGCATCAATCCCTGTGGATGAGAGTACACAACTTTTAATTCTTCTTTCTTTGTTCCCGGCATACCAATCAAAGCATGTTCAATAGGAACAATGATTTCTCCTACGATGCACACGTCGTTTTTCAGCAGGATGTCATAGTTTCCTTCCACATTTCCCGCGGAAGAATTCTCAATAGGCAACACACCATAATCGGCATCTCCATTATTTAATGCTACTGCCACTTCATTAAAGGTCTCCACACAGTAGTTATCCACATCTTCCCCGAAAAAGCGTTCCACAGCAATCTGCTGGTAAGCCCCAGGTACGCCCTGATACACCACTCTTGTGTCATCGTACATCTCCAGTTCTTCCACTTCCTGAAAATAATTCTCTATGTAGCGGTCTCTGGATTTCAGAAGCTGATATTGATATTTGCGGCTGATGGACATCAGCTGTCGAAATATCTCTTTTACGCTTCGTTTCATAAAAATATCTTCCACCATACCGGCAAGGGTCTCTAACTTGGATTCCTCTCTGTCCTTGTCATAGACTGCCATATTTTTTCCCCGTTTGTATTCTGCCACCTCACTGGTACAGCGCATTCTCTCTTGAAAAAGCGAAACCAACTTGGAGTCAATCTCATCGATTTGTTTTCTAATCTCCTGCAAGTTTTTCATGTTTGTCTCCTGCATATTTCACTGTCTATAAACTCAATTAGGGTATGCAATCTTTTCCAAATTACACACCCTCAAATATTATCTCTATTTTAATTCTTTGTCAAGTTTTCGTATAGATTCTCTATGGTAAGATTGCTGATTGGATGGCGGAAATTTGGTGCAATCTGCACAAGGGGTTCCAGAACAAACTGTCGTTTCTCGATTTCCTTATGTGGAATTATAAGGTCATCTTCCTCCAAAATTCTCTTGTCATAGAACAAAATATCCAAATCCAAGGTTCTTGGCCCCCAGTGGATTTTTCTTTCTCTTCCAGCCCCTCGCTCTACCTCATGTAAAAAGTCCAACAATTCATATGGTGTCTTTAAGGTAGAGAGCTTCAAACAGCCATTTAAAAACTCATCCTGTTCCGTATATCCGTACGGTTCCGTCACAATAAGGTCAGAAACCTTTTCTACTCTGCAATCCGGCGCACTATCTAACGTTTGGATGGCATCCCTTAGATACTTTTCCTTATCTCCCATATTCGATCCAATGGATAAATAAACTTCATGCCACTGTCTTGTGATTTCCACCGCCACGTTCTTTAAGGGAAGTCCCACCGGTGCCCAAGGCTTTTCTAAGCGAAGAGTAATCTTAGAAAGTAGCGGATAGGTAAGGAGCAAATCCTCACAAACCACCTCTGCTGCCCGCTCAATGAGCTTATAGGTATTATTTTCTAAAATCTCCTTGATGCGTCCTGCCGCCTCTCCATAATGAATGGATGCCGTAAGGTCGTCTGTCTTTCCCGCCTTTCTTGTATCTGTGTATAATTTGGCTGATACTACAAACTTTTGTCCCAACACATTTTCTTCTAGGAAGACACCGTGCTTACAAAAAAGTTCTAAACCTTCTATTATAATACAGTCCATATTCTATCTCTCCCTCATAATGGCCTCTGTCATCATCAGCGCTCGTTTGTTTTCTTTTACATCGTGTACCCGAAAAAAGCTGGCTCCCTTCATGCGACCAAATACGGTGGTGGCAACGGTTCCTTCCACTCTCTGATCCACCGGCAAATCCAAGGTCAGTCCAATGACAGATTTTCGAGAGGTGCCAAGAAGCAATGGCACACCCCATTTCAAATAGAGATCCAGATAGTGAATAATCTTTAAATTCTGTTCTCTTGTCTTAGCAAAGCCTACACCGGGATCCAACATGATTTTTTCCGGATTAATCCCCGCCCAGAAAGCAATGTCCATGGTTTCTTCCAAGTCATCTCTCACATCTTCCAAGAAGCTATTGTAATCCATATTATTTCGATTGTGCATCAAGCAGCATGCCACACCGGTATCTGCAATCAAAGTAGCAAGATCCTGGTCCTTTTTTAGACCCCAGATGTCATTGATGAGATCTGCTCCCGCATCAATCCCCGCTTTTGCCACAGAATATTTGTAGGTATCCAGGGAAATCGGAATATCAAAGTTATTTTTGATGGCCTCAATCACAGGAACCACCCGATAGATTTCCTCCTCATCAGAAACCTGCTGGTATCCCGGTCTTGTGGATTCTCCGCCAATATCAATAATATCTGCGCCGTCCTTAATCATCTGTTCCGCATGCATTAGCGCCGCATCCAGTTGATTCCATTTTCCCCCGTCTGAGAAGGAATCCGGTGTTACATTTAAGATTCCCATAATATATGCTTCTTCTTCCGTTCGAAAATTTCTATTGCCAATAATCATCTTTTTCCCTCCAGGCCTCTCTTAGTAGATTATAGTCTGATTCTTGTCCTCGGCTGTCCATTTGCAGGTATCTTTCTGCTTACAATACATGCAAAGTCTCGTCTTCTTGTCCGCCTCATATAGTAACATAGATAGAGGATTTTCCTCGGGATCATCCCCCTTCCGATGGTGAAGGATGGATTTCCTTATCTCTTGGATTTCTTTCTCCTCATATCCACACTCCAGTAAAATTTCTTCACATTCCTTTGCTCCTGTAATCTCATGGGGAATTTTCTCCCTATATTGAAGCACTTTTCCTACATCATGCAAAAGAGCCGCACCGTAAATTACATCTTGAGAAAGTCCATAACCCTCTTCCAAATTTTTAATATAAGCATAGCGGGCCACATCCAACAAATGGGTCAGATTATGGAGACAATACTCCCTGTCCTTTTCCACTTCCTCAATTTCCCGCAAATAAGTAAGAAAAGTATTATGTATTAATATCTTTTGAAAGTTCTTCATAGCACTCTCTCATCTCCTCCATAAAGGAAAGGGAACCAAATACCAAAATGACATCCTCTTTTTTTGCCTCCCCTAATGCCCAAAAAAGGGCACTCTTTGGATTTTCGGCGTCCACTACCTCTTTACAGTATTTCCTTGCTGTCTCCGCTAAGGTTTTGCTATCCAAGGCTCTGGGATTATCTGTGGTAAATACTGCCGTTTTTTCCACATGAGGAAGTACCGTTCCCATAATCACATCGTATTCCTTATCTGCCAGCACCCCCGTCACTGACAAAATTCGTCGTTCTTTAAAATGTTCCGCCAAAAATTCTGCTAATTTGGCAGCTCCATCCCGGTTGTGGGCTCCGTCCAAATAAAGAAGGGGATTCTCACTTAACTTTTCTAACCGGGCCTTCCATCTGGTTCTTCGAAGACCTTCCTCCACCTGAAATTCACTGATGCAGAACCATTTTTTTAAGATTTCTACTGCCTCCACTGCTGTGGCGGCATTATAGATCTGGTGTCTACCCGGCAAAAAGATTTCCAATTTTTTATATCTCCCATAAGAAAAAATGCTGCCAGAAGGACTTTCTGTTTGGACTCTCAGTTCCTCTTCCTTCACCAAATGAAGAGGACTTTCCTTTTCCTCACAGACCTTTTCAATCTGTTCTCTCACTGGGGAAGGATTCTTCGGATACAGTAGAGTATCACAATGTTCTTTTATGATTCCCGCTTTTTCCATGGCAATCTCAGAAATGGTATTTCCCAAGGCTCCCATGTGGTCCATACTGACGGAGGCAATAATAGAAAGAAATGGCTTAGTAATCACATTGGTGGCATCCAGCCTTCCTCCCATGCCTGTTTCCAAAAGAAGCAGCTGCACCTTCGCCTCCTGAAAATACAAAAAAGCCATGGCGGTCTCAACCTCAAAAACCGTAGGCGCTAAACCAGTCTCCCTCTCCATCGCCTCTGCTGCCTGTCTTACCTTCGCTGCCAGCAATGGAATCTGTTCCTTCTGGATAGGCTTTCCATCTAACAAGAATCGCTCCTCATAGTCTCCCACCGCCGGAGAAACATAGCGCCCTACCCGGTAACCGCTTGCCAAAAAAATATTCTCTATATAAGAAAGAATGGAACCTTTTCCATTTGTTCCCGCAATATGAACAATGCGCAGCGTCTCCTGAGGATTACCTAGGCGTTGTAACAATTCCTCCATCACTTGCAGACCCAACACAATTCCCTTTTTTGCCGCCTGATCCAAATAGGCTCTCGCTTCCTGATAGGTCATCTCCAACATAAAGCATCTCCTAAACATTTTTCTTTGTTTTTCATATCACTCCCCATCATACTACGGTTTTTCCTTCGTTGCAAGTTATTTCACATGCTGCACCGGCGTGGTACCTTCTGTGATTGGCTTTATCTCATACCCCTCCTCTTCCAATCGATCAATCAATTTTGAAAGCCCCTCCACCGTTCCCTCGCAGGCGGAAAGATCATGCATCAAAATCACCGCATTGTGAAATCGCAGGGCATCCTGCAAAATGTTACTATTTAACTCGCTGCAATCCGCATTTACCGTTACCGCATCTTCGCTGGAGGCATTCCAGTCAAAATACACGATATCCTCCTCCTTCAAAAAGGAAATACAGTCTTCTATTGGAATCTTTGACACACTGTTGCTGCTGCCCCCTGGAAAACGATAGAGCTTTACTTTCTGCCCTGTCACCTCGTACAGATAGTCCTGCAATTTTAAAATATCTTCCTTATAGTGTTCCAAGGAACTATATATGTAAGTGTAATCATGGGAATAGGAATGCATCCCCAGACTATGACCTTCCTCCAAAATCCTTTTGTACCGTTTTCTTGCATCTTTCCCTTCCTTTCCCACCACAAAAAAGGTAGCTTTCACTCCCTTTTCCTTTAAAATGTCCAAAATTTTATCCGTATGTTCCGAAGGTCCATCGTCAAAGGTTAGATAAGCATTTTTTTCTTCCTTCTCGTCCAAGATTTCCTGTTGTTCTTCCAGAAATATCGATTCCTGCGACATTTTTTCCGCTATTATGGATACCTGATCTGCCATGGTCTCCCGACTTTCCTGCCAATACAGCAAAATGGTATCTGCGAAATACGCCACACCAAATGCCATGCAAAATGGCAGCAGCACCAACAAGATTCTTTTTAGCCCGCCAAGCCATCTTCTTTTCATCTCCATCCTCCTTACAATAAAATGACATTTTTCTATAGATATATAATATGAAGGAACACAAAAAAAGAGACCACAAATTCAATTTGTGATCTCTTAACGATATATTTTTTAGAATTCGAAAAGTAAATCTCCATAACTTGGAAATGGCCAATCTTCCTTTGCCACCAACATTTCCAGACGATCTGCCGGTTCTCTTACTTCACTCATAGTCGCAAATACCACATCGTGATAATATTTTGCCTGTTCCACAGGATCTTCCATATTTCTCGCGATGGTTTCCTGCTGTGCCAAACGTTCTGTGGCCTCATAAAGAGGAGTCAGATTGGCTGCAATGTCTTCCATAAGTCGTTCCTGCACAGAGGTATCCATGCCGGAGCAAGCCTTGCGAATACGATTGATGGATTCTGCCAGATTGTTCTGGTATTTAATTACAGCTGGCACAATCTGTTTCTTAGCCATATCCACCATAGCAAGGGCTTCAATGTTGATTACTTTGGCATAGCGCTCATACATAACCTCTGCCTTAGACTCCAACTCTGCCTTGGTGTACACCCCTTGTCTCTCAAACAGTGCCACTGATTCTGGCTTGGTAAGTTCCGGAATGGCATCCACCATGGATTTTAAGTTTGGAAGACCTCTTCTTTCCGCTTCTTCCACCCATTCCTGGGAATATCCGTTGCCGTTAAAGATGATTCTTCTATGCTCTCGGATGTTTTTCTTGATCATGTCATGCACTGCCTGATCGAAGTTTTCCGCCTTTTCCAGCTCATCACATGCTTCCTGCAACACATCTGCCACCATCGTATTGATCATAACGTTAGGATCGGAGATGGACTGGGTTGAACCAACCATACGGAACTCAAATTTATTTCCAGTGAAGGCAAATGGTGAAGTACGGTTTCTGTCTGTGGCATCCTTCTGGAATGCTGGTAAAGTCTGCACGCCAGACATCAAGGGTTTTCCCTTGATAGTTCTTGTGGCCTCACCAGTCTCATCCAACTGATTCAGCACATCCTCCAACTGTTCTCCTAAGAAAATAGAGATAATAGCTGGTGGCGCTTCCGCCGCACCAAGTCGATGTTCGTTGCCTGGAACTGCTGCAGAGGCGCGAAGTAGTCCTGCATGGGTATCCACCGCCTTCATAATCAATGTGAGAAGCAGTAAAAACTGGACATTCTGATGTGGTGTTTTTCCTGGATCCAAAAGATTGATTCCATCATCCGTTGTCATAGACCAGTTATCATGCTTACCAGAACCGTTGATTCCCGCAAATGGTTTCTCATGGAGCAGACATACCAATCCCTGTCTTTCTGCCACCGTCTTCATCATCTCCATAATGATCTGATTGTGGTCAGTAGCTATGTTATTCTGATCAAATACTGGTGCCAATTCATGCTGTGCCGGAGCTGCCTCATTGTGCTGTGTCTTGGCAGATATGCCAAGCTTCCACAGTTCCACATTCAAGGTCTCCATAAATTTGGCTACATGATCTTTGATGGTACCAAAATAGTGATCATCTAACTCCTGTCCCTTTGGAGGCATAGCACCAAACAAGGTACGTCCCGTATAGATTAAATCACGTCGTTTTAAAAATTTAGATTTTTCCACCAGGAAATATTCCTGTTCCGCACCTACCGATGGATATACTTTCTTGGAAGTGGTATTTCCAAAAAGACGCAGAAAACGAACTCCCTGCTTATCCAACGCCTGCATAGAACGAAGAAGTGGTGTCTTTTTATCTAAGGCCTCTCCTGTAAAGGAACAAAAGGCCGTTGGAATACACAAAATAGTAGAATTTGGTCCCTCTTTGATAAAGGCAGGAGAGGTACAATCCCAAGTGGTGTAGCCTCTTGCCTCAAAGGTTGCACGAAGTCCACCAGATGGGAAGGAAGATGCATCCGGTTCCCCTTTAATCAATTCCTTTCCAGAAAATTCCATCAGGGCACGACCATCTCCAATCGGTGTCATAAAGGCGTCATGCTTTTCCGCCGTAATGCCGGTCATAGGCTGGAACCAGTGGGTAAAGTGTGTGGCACCTTTTTCAATCGCCCATTCCTTCATCTCGTTGGCTACCACATCTGCGATGGTAGGATTTAATTCTCTGCCATCCTCAATGGTCTTCTTTAAATCTTTATATACTGCCTTTGGAAGACGTGCTCTCATCACACCGTCATTAAAGACATTGGTTCCAAATATTTCTGTCACATTTACTTTCATTGTCAAATTCCTCTCATCCTAACGATGTCGCAGTCTATATTATCCTTTGGGATTGTCTTTTCTCTAGGACAAGCCCTCGATCATTTCATTATAAAGACCACGTTATGCTTCGTCAATGGCTTTTCCAATGTCATTTCTCATATATTTATTCTCAAAGTTGATCCATTCGGTTGCCTCATAGGCATTGGCTCTGGCTTCCTTTAAGGTTGCCCCCTTCGCTGTCACACCAAGCACACGACCGCCATTGGTCACGATGCCTTCCTCGGTGTTTTTTGTGCCCGCATGGAATACATAATATCCCTCTTTGTCCTGGAAATTTTCAAATCCTGTAATCAATTTCCCTTTTTCGTAGGCTTCTGGATATCCATCGGAGGCTAATACCACGCAAACTGCCGCGTTGTCTTCAAATTCTAACTGAACTTCTTCCAGACGACCATCTACGCAGGCTTCCATCACCTCAATCATATCCGTCTTCATGCGTGGAAGCACCACCTGTGTCTCTGGATCTCCAAATCTAGCATTATATTCCAGTACCTTAGGACCGTCCTCTGTCAGCATAAGACCGGTAAAGAGCACGCCAGTAAAAGGACGTCCCTCTGCTGCCATAGCGTCTATGGTTGGCTGATATACATATTTTTCACAGAAATTCTTTACTTCCTCTGTATAGAATGGGCTTGGGGAAAATGTTCCCATACCACCTGTATTTAATCCCTGATCTCCATCTTTGGCACGTTTGTGATCCTGGGCAGAAGTCATACATTTTACTGTCTTTCCATCGCAGAAGGCAAGCACAGAAACTTCACGTCCTGTCATAAACTCTTCCACTACAATGGTATCTCCCGCAGAGCCAAACTGTTTGTCCAGCATCAGGGTTTTAACGCCTTCCAATGCTTCCTCTCTTGTCTGGCAGATCAGTACACCCTTTCCCAGGGCAAGTCCATCGGCTTTTAATACGATTGGCATCTTCGCTGTCTGTAAATATTCCATGGCATCTTCCGGAGAAGTAAATGTCTCGTAAGCCGCCGTTGGAATATGATATTTCTTCATTAAATCTTTGGAAAATGCCTTAGATCCTTCAATGATAGCAGCATTTTTACGAGGGCCAAAAACGCGAAGTCCCTCCGCCTCAAATACATCTACAATACCGCCTACCAGAGGATCATCCATACCAATAATCGTAAAATCAATGGCCTGTTCCTTGGCAAATGCTACTAATTTGTCAAATTCCATAGCACCGATTGGCACACACTCTGCAATTTGTCCTATTCCGGCATTTCCCGGTGCGCAATAAATCTTGTCAACCTTTGGGCTTTTTGCTGCTGCCCACGCAATGGTATGCTCTCTTCCGCCGCTTCCTACAATCAGAACTTTCATATCTGCCTCCTATTTATCACAAACAAAGGATACCGCGGAGTGACAGATCATGCCGTCCACTCCTTTTGGCACCCATTATAATAGTAGAAACTACTCTGCTATCTTCACTTTTCCGTCAACCACCGTAACTTTTCCATTGGCAATCAAGTCAATGGCCTTTGGCATAATCACCCACTCGGCCTCCTCCATCACACGTTTTTGAAGAATCTCCGGTGTATCCTCTTCCTGCACTGCAACCGCCTTCTGTAAAATGATAGGACCGGTATCCGTTCCCTCATCCACAAAATGCACCGTAGCTCCAGTGAGTTTCACCCCGCGCTCCAGCGCCTTTTCGTGAACCTTCAGACCATAGCAGCCAGTTCCACAAAAAGATGGAATCAGAGAAGGATGGATATTAATGATGCGATTGCTGAAATGACGGATAATCTTCTCTGGAATCACCACCAGACAGCCTGCCAAAACTACAAGATCAATTTCCTGCTCTGTCAACGCCTCATAGAGAGCCTCGTTAAATGCCTCCCTTGTATCAAAATCCTTCGGTGAAATAGCCTTAGCTAAAATACCATGTTCCTTTGCTCTCGTCAGAGCATAGGCATTTTTGTTGTTACTGATTACCATTTCAATGGAAGTATTGGTGATGGTGCCCTTCTCAATTCCATCTATGATTGCCTGCAGATTTGTTCCTCCGCCAGATACCAAAACAGCAGTTTTTAGCATAATTCTACTCCTTTATCGCCCTCTGCAATCTCACCTACAATATAAGCCTTTTCTCCAGATTCTTCGATGGCCTTCATCGCTTTCTCCACATCATCAGGATCCAATGCAAGCATCATACCGATACCCATATTGTAAGTATTATACATCATCTCTTCCGCAATATTTCCTTCCTTTGCAAGGAGTTTGAAAATAGCGGGTACTTCGTAGCTGTCCTTCTTCACCACTGCCTTTACACCGTCTGGAAGCATTCTTGGAATATTTTCATAGAATCCGCCTCCCGTAATATGGCTACAACCTTTGATAGTAACGCCAGACTCTCTTACATTTCTCAGGGCTTTTACATAAATCTTAGTCGGAGTCAGAAGTGCCTCTCCAAGAGTACTTCCTAACTCATCATAATATGTATCTAACGCTTCTTTTTCCATGGAAAATACTTTACGAACCAGAGAATATCCGTTGGAATGTACACCGGAAGAAGCAATACCCACCAGCACATCTCCTGGTTTGATTTCTTTTCCAGTGATCAGTTTCTTCTCATCTACAATACCTACCGCAAAACCAGCCAGATCGTATTCATCTTCTGGATAAAATCCTGGCATCTCCGCTGTCTCGCCGCCGATCAATGCCGCGTCAGACTGCAGACATCCCTCTGCCACACCGCTTACGATAGTAGCAATCTTTTCTGGGAAGTTCTTTCCACATGCGATATAGTCAAGGAAAAATAATGGTTCTCCACCTGCACATGCAATATCATTGACACACATGGCAACACAGTCGATGCCGATGGTGTCATGTTTATCTAATAAAAATGCCAATTTTAACTTTGTACCAACACCATCTGTACCAGAAACTAAAGTAGGTTTTTCCATATCTTTGAATTTTTCCAAAGAAAATGCACCGGAAAAGCCTCCAATGTTCGTTAAAACCTCTGGTCTCATAGTTGCCTGTACATGTTTTTTCATCAGTTCCACTGATTTGTAACCTGCTTCAATATCAACGCCAGCATTCTTATAATCCATCTTCGTATCCTCCTGAAATGTAGATTTACTCATCTTGTAAATATTCTCTCGGCAGTGTCATCGTTCCTTTGACACTCAGATATTGTAATCATAACACAAAAAAAATTACTTTCCCACAAAAAAAAGGTATTATCTTTTTTTTTGATAATTTTGAATGAAAAAGAGCAAATCTTAACAATAATTTATGGCTAATTTACAAGAAAAAAGCAGGTGTCCATTCCTTTTTTCTGACACCTGCATTTCTTTTATACCAACGGCGATATAATGGCCAAGATAGAATCCAATATTTCCGCCAATAATCCCTGTCTCAAATATTTTAATTCAATTTTTCTTGCCCGCTTCATAGTATCCATAAAGTCACGTTTCACATCCATAACAGAAGCGGTCTTATATAGGTAGGCTCCACACTCAAAGTGAAGATACAAGCTTCGATAATCCATATTGATAGTTCCCACAACAGCAGATTCATCATCGCTGACATAACTTTTGGCATGGAGAAAGCCTGGAGTATACTCATAGATTTCCACTCCCGCCTTCATAAGTTCCTTATAATTGCTTCGTGTCATACGGAAAATAATCTTTTTATCCGGTATACCCGGTGTCATAATTTTGACATCCACTCCTCTGGCCGCTGCCATGCAGAGAGCATGACGCATGGTGTCACTGATAATCAAATAGGGCGTAAAAATATACACATACTGACTGGCATGATTCAAAATGTCAATGTACAGATTTTCTGCAATTGGCTCATCATCCAGGGGGGTATCTCCAAAAGGCTGCACAAATCCCTTTTCCGTCTGCAAGGAATCGCTAACTGTTTCTGGTAAAAACTTCTGAAAATCTTCATCGGTCTTTCGAAAGGCATTCCACATTTCCAAGAACATCACTGTAAAATTCTGTACCGCATCTCCAGAAAAACGCATAGCCGTGTCTTTCCAATGACCGAAGCGATCTGCCATGTTAATGTACTCGTCCGCCAGATTGACCCCTCCTGTATAGGCAATCTGTCCATCAATCACAGCGATTTTTCGGTGATCTCGGTTGTTCATGGCCAAGGATAATATTGGCTTAAAGGGGTTAAATACCATGGTAGAAATCCCCGCCGCCTCCAATTCTTTATTATATTTCTTTGGAAGGACCGTCAGACAACCGATATCGTCATAGATTAACCGCACATCTACCCCTTCCTTTGCCTTTTTCTTCAAAACCTCCAAAATACTTCCCCAGAATATCCCATTTTCGATAATGAAAAATTCCAGAAAAATAAACTTTTTCGCCCGCTCCAAGTCTTTGAGCAGATCGTCAAAAAGGTCATCTCCCAAAGGATAATACTTGGTATCCGTGTGATTCCACACAGGATAATCCGATTTGCCATACAAATAGCGG
>CAYLUV010000061.1:0-12485 GCA_964386955.1 uncultured Lachnospiraceae bacterium | reverse complement strand
AAATATTACGGCATCATCATAGCCAGTGGCTTTTTGCTGGGGCTGTTGGCGGCTATGGCGGAGGCAAAAAGAACCGGGCAGGATCCGGAAGTGTATATGGACTTTTTGCTTTGCATGGTGATTCCGGTTATTGTGGGGGCAAGGCTCTATTATGTGGCTTTTTCCTGGGATTATTATAAGGAAGATATTACGCGAATTTTTCGGATACGAGAGGGCGGCCTTGCTATTTTCGGCGGTGTGATTGCAGGAGTGATTGTGTTGGCGATTTTTGCGAAGGTGCGAAAGCAATCCTTCCTGAAGATGACGGATACCATCGCCGCCAGTCTGCTGATTGGTCAGATTATGGGGCGCTGGGGAAACTTTTTCAACCGAGAGGCCTTCGGCGGCTTTTGCCAGGGACCTTTGGCTATGCAGATTCCGGTAGATTATTTTGAAAAGATGGGAAGACTTTCCGAGATTCGTGCCACCGGTCTTTTGGATAAGGCTGTGGACGTGGTGATGGGAGGAACGACGACTACCTGCATTCAGGTACATCCTACCTTTCTTTATGAAAGTCTTTGGAACTTGGGGTTACTGCTGATTATTTTCCTCTATCGTAGAAGAAAGAAATTCGATGGGGAAATTTTTGCTCTGTATCTCATGGGTTATGGAGCCGGAAGATTCTGGATTGAGAGCTTGCGGGTGGATCAGCTTCAGATTGGAGGCACAGGTTTGGCGGTCTCCCAGATCCTATCAGCGGTACTTTTTATCGGTGCCTTGGCAGCAGTGATATGGGTGCGAAAACATCAAAAAGACAAAATAGAACAAAATAAATAAAAACGACAAGAAAAGACAAAAAATTGCAGGAGCAGGGCAGTTTTCTGTCTTTTTTTTGTTCGAAAAAAGTGGTTGTTACTCTTGCATTGTATTTTGTAATCAGTTAAAATGGTAACAGAGTGGTTGAAAGTGGCACAAAATGCCACGAAAAGGAAGGATAAGGGTAGAAAAGTCCAAAAGAGGAAGGAAGGTGCGAAGAATGTTCAAAGGCGAATACAGACATACGTTAGACGCCAAGGGCAGACTTGTTGTACCTTCAAAAGTACGTGAGGAGCTTGGAACCCAGTTCGTAATTACCAAAGCCTTCGATCAGTGTCTCTATATTTTCCCGGAAGAGTCCTGGGAGAAGTTTGTGGAGAAGATCAATGGTCTTCCTGCATCACAGGAGAAGGTGAGAAGAGTGCAGAGACGTTTTATCGGAAGTTCTGCAGATTGCGAGCCGGACAAGCAGGGACGATTCCTGATTCCGACCAATTTGAGGGAATATGCCCAGATTACAAAAGATGTTGTATTAGTTGGCCTTTCGGATCGACTGGAGGTTTGGAGCCAGGAGAAGTGGGATGACTACTGCAGCGAAGATGATTCTATCGATGATATTGCCGGAGATCTTGTTTTCTAGGTCTTAGGGCTTAGAAACAGGAGGTATTTATGGAATTTAAACACATTTCCGTATTATTTGAAGAGACAGTGGACGGGCTCAACGTGAAACCGGACGGAATCTATGTGGATGGCACTATGGGTGGTGCTGGACATGGAAGGGCTGTATGCGAGAGATTGGGCGAGGGCGGTCGTTATATCGGTATCGATCAGGACGAGGCAGCCATTCGTACCGGCACAGAACGCTTGGCACCTTTTGGGGACAAGGTGACCATCGTGCGAAGCAATTATGCGGATATGGTATCCGTTGTCCATGGACTTGGCATTGACCATGTGGATGGCATTATGCTGGATCTTGGTGTTTCTTCCTATCAGTTAGATACGGTGGAACGAGGATTTTCCTATCGGGAGGATGCACCTCTTGATATGAGGATGGATCAGAGACAGTCTCTTACCGCGGCACATATCGTCAACGAATACAGCGAGAGGGAACTGTTTCGTATCATCAAAGAATATGGAGAAGACCGCTTCGCAAAGAACATTGCCAAGCATATTTGTATCGAAAGAGAGAAAAAGCCCATTGAGACGACACTGGAGTTGGCAGAGATTGTAAAGCATGCCATTCCTGCTAAGATTCGTGCTACGGGAGGACACCCGGCTAAGCGAACGTTTCAGGCTATCAGAATAGAGTTAAATCACGAGCTGTCAGTGTTGGAGGACAACTTGAATGGAATGATTGATCTGTTAAATCCAGGAGGAAGGCTTTGCATTATCACCTTCCATTCTCTGGAAGACCGTATCGTGAAGAATAATTTTAAAAAGAATGAGGACCCTTGTATCTGTCCACCGGGATTTCCCGTATGTACCTGCGGCATGAAGTCCAAGGGAAAGGTGATTACAAGGAAACCAATCTTACCAAGTGAGGAAGAACTGGAAGCGAATTCCAGATCAAAAAGTGCAAAATTGAGGATATTTGAGAAAAGATAATAGAGTATAGAATTATCTTATGTGTTAGAAAAAAGGACAGGGGGACGGAAGTCGTGGCCACATCAAGATATGAGAGATATCAGTACATTTATGGAAATAATGCCCGCACAGTGCAAGTGGAAGTAGAGGAACCAGTAAGAAAGCAGCGGGAGACACAGCAAAGAACTACACAGAGAAAAGTAAAGAGCAATCCCAGAGTGTTGGAGTTCAGCGGAAGATTTACAGCGACAGTAGGTCTTTGTGTTGCAGCGTTAGTCTTTATCTGTGTGACATATCTGAATGGTCAGCATCAGCTTAACAATCAGATCAGAAGTATTTCTGCCAAGAGATCAGAACTTACTTCTTTGATCAATGAGAATCATGCATTGGCATCGAACCTGGATAAGAAGGTGAATTATGATGAGATTCGTACCTATGCGGAGGAGAGCCTTGGTATGGTTGCGCCAACCGAAGGCAATACCATTTATTATGAAGGTACTTCCTCAGACTATGTGCGGCAGTATGCAGAAATCCCTTCCATGGATTAATAGGTGATAAAGGATGAAGAGAAAAAATGACGGAAGAGCTCCCCAGAAAATAAAACAAAAGCTGGCATTCATCATGATGGTGATTGCCATTGCTTTTGCTGTTTTGCTGGGGAGATTGCTTTATTGGAACTTAAGTAAGGGAACAGAGTTTGAGAAGAAAGTTCTGACCCAGCAAAGGTATTCCAGCAAGGAGATTCCCTTTGAACGAGGAAAAATTTACGATTCTCAGGGCAAGTTGATTGCCACCAACGAGCGCCTTTATACGCTGGTGCTGGAACCGAAGAATATTCTGATGAAAGAAAATGATGGGACATATAAATATAAGGATGCCACGGTGGAAGCCTTGGAGGCTTATATGGGAATTCCAAAGGATGAGATTCTTAGTGTGCTGGAATCCAATGAAAATTCCTACTATTTAGAATATAAGGCGGAGCTTTCCTATGATGATATATCTGCCATGAAGGATTTTATGGAGCTTGCTTCCAAGAAGAAATCCGAGGCAAAATCTCGGGAGGAGAAAGAACAGATTGCCAAGGCGGAATTGGTGACGGGGGTATACTTTGCGGAGAGCTTTAACCGTGTATATCCAAACAATTCCACAGCCTGTCATTTGATTGGATTTACCTCTGACGGCAATGTGGGACAGTGGGGAATCGAGCGATACTATAACGATGAATTAAACGGTGTCAATGGCCGTACTTATAACTTTCTTAACGAAGATGGCAAGATGGAGTCCACTACCATGGAGGCGGTGAATGGCAATTCCATTGTTTCTACCATTAACTTGGAGATTCAAAGAGCCATTGAGGAGAGAAGACAGGCTTTTGACACAGAGACAGGAAGCAAGATGACTACCATTACGGTGATGAACCCAAATAATGGAGAGATTCTTGGTATGACTTCCTCTTATGATTATGACTTGAATCATCCTGCCGATGAGACGGCGCTGAGCCAGCTTTACAGTGAGGCGGAGATTGCGACTTTCAAGGAGAATCAGGAAAAACAGGATAAGGGAGAGGACATCGGAAGGAAGAAATCCAGTGACATTTTAACGACGATCGATGCATTTAGTTCCATATGGAAGAACAGTGTCATCTCCGATACCTTTGAGCCCGGCTCTACCTTTAAGCCATTTACTGTGGCAGCTGGATTGGAGGAGAATCTCTACGATGGATCCGAGGGCTTTTATTGTCCGGGATATTTGATTATTAATAAGCAAAAGATTGGATGTTCTCATGTCCATGACAGCATTGATTTTAGTGATATTATTGCAAAATCCTGTAATACGGCATTGATGACTATCGGCTTAAAGGAAGGAGTCAAGAACTTTACAGAGTATCAGAAGGTATTTGGTTTTGGAGAAAAGACCAATATTGACCTTCCGGGGGAACCAGATACCAGTACATTGCTCTACAGTGCAGACAATATGAAGGATTTGGATCTTGCAACCAACTCCTTCGGACAGAACTTTAACGTGACAGCATTACAGATGGCGGCATCCTTTTCCTCCCTGATTAACGGAGGATACTATTATGAGCCTCATGTGGTAAAACAGATCATTGGAGCCGATGGCAATGTGATCAAGAACATTGGAAAGACTTTGTTAAAGACGACCATTTCCAATGAGGTATCTGAGCAGATGAAGCCTTTACTGGAAAATACGGTTCTTACGGGAACTGGTAAAACCGCGGCCATCGAGGGACACTCCATCGGTGGAAAGACGGGTACAGCGGAGAAACTGTCTCCGGTGGAAAAGGAGGACGGTACAATCCGTTATGTGAGAAATAAGGAAGACTATCTGGTTTCCTTTATCGCTTTTACTCCGGTGGAAAAACCAGAGGTATTGATCTACGTTACCATCGATGAGCCTAAGGTGGATTTTCAGGCCAACGCAGGTTTGGCGGTGGAATTGGAACGACAGTGTATGGAGGATATTATTAAGATCCTTGATATCAAAGAAGATTAAAAAACGAGAAACTTAGCAGCCGGAATACTTTTTTACAAAGTGCATAAAGTGTAAAAAAGTACTCCGGTATTGTGTATGACGGAAAAAAAGATTTATCACAAGAAAAAAGCTTTCTTTATTATGGTCTGCTTCGCATTGCTGCTGTTTTTCTTGATGGGAAGAATTGTGTATCTTATGGTGTTTCGCGGTGAGTATTATAGTGAGCGTGCCACTGAACTTCACCAGAGAGAACGAAAAATCAAGGCTGCCAGAGGTGTGATTTATGACCGAAACGGTGTAAAGTTGGCAACAAACCGACAGGTCTGTACGGTATCGGTGATTCACAGCCAGATTACCAATGAGGAAAAAGTGATTGCCGCTTTGGTGGAAGAACTGGGTATATCCCAGGAGGAAATCCGAAAAAAAGTGGAGAAAGTATCCTCCAGAGAGATTATAAAAAGCAATATAGACAAGAAATTGGGGGATGAGATCCGTCTGCTGCATCTGGATGGTGTGAAGGTGGATGAGGATTATAAAAGATATTATCCCTATGAGGAATTATTGAGCAAGGTGATGGGTTTTTGTGGGTCTGATAACCAAGGGATTTTGGGTCTGGAAGTGCAATATGAAAAAGTGCTCACCGGAACCGCTGGAAAAATACTTACTCTCACCGATTACAAGGGCATAGAGATTGAAAATGCTGCGGAGGAAAGGGAGGAACCCATTCCTGGGGACGACCTTTACCTAACAGTGGATGTCAATATACAAAAATATGCTGTCCAGGCGGCACAGAAGGTGCTGAGACAAAAGGAGGCGAAAGGCGTCTCCGCTATCTTGATAAATCCGCAAGATGGAGAACTTTATGCTATGGTAGATCTGCCAGAGTATAATCTGAATGATCCTTTTACCTTAACTTCCGTTGCAACGGAGAAGAAACAGGAAGATGACACAGAAAAAATCAGGGAAACCGCGGCGGACAGTCATCAAGATGCACTGAATGCCATGTGGCGAAATTCCTGTGTCAATGATACTTACGAACCGGGGTCTACCTTTAAGATTGTGACGGCATGTGCGGGGCTTTCTGAGGGAGTAGTGTCCCAGTCGGATACCTTTCAGTGTCCCGGGTTTCGCATAGTGGAAGATCGGAAAATTCGCTGTCATAAGGCCGGTGGGCATGGAACAGAGAATTTCAAGGAGGGCATTATGAACTCCTGCAATCCGGTATTTATGGATGTGGGGGCACGGCTTGGCAAGGAGAACACCTACAAGTATTGGCGCATGCTGGGACTCTTTGAAAAGACTGGCATTGATGTGCCTGGGGAAGCCAACTCCATTATGCATAATCTGGAGGATATCAAGGCGGTGGAACTTGCCACCATGTCCTTTGGACAGTCCTTTCAGATTACGCCTTTGCAGCTTTTGCGAGCCGCCAGTGCAGTGGTAAATGGAGGACGGTTGGTGACACCCCATTTTGCCATGAAAAAGCGGGATGCCAAGACCGGGAAGGAGAGTACATTTTCCTGGGAGGAGAAGGATTCCGGCATTTCGGCGGAGGTATCTGCCCAGATGAAAGAACTGTTGGAGGCGGTTGTCGCAGAGGGAACAGGAAAAAATGCTGCCATCGAGGGATACCGAATTGGGGGCAAAACGGCTACCAGTCAGAAACTTCCCAGAAGTGAGCGAAAGTATATTTCATCCTTCTTGGGATTTGCGCCGGCGGATAATCCCATAGTGATGGGAATTATTCTCATCAATGAACCCCAGGGAAGCTACTATGGGGGAACCATCGCAGCTCCGGTGATGAAAGAAATTTTTGAAAATGTGCTTCCATATCTTGGAATCAGCGAGGCCTATGTGGAACAATCCGTAAAAAAGCAACCTTGATAAAATAGAGGAAAAGATTTATACTAATGAAGCGTTAGAAAAAAAGGCATCAGCCTTCTAATAAAATACAAGAAATGAAGAGGTGTAAAAAATGAGTTACAGTATGATATTCTCCACGTTGATGGCATTTTTCATTACGTTGGTATTGAGTCCAACTATGATTAAATACTTACAAAAATTAAAATTCGGTCAGTTTATCCGAGATGAAGGACCGGAATCCCATCTGAAGAAGTCTGGTACCCCAACTATGGGTGGATTGATTTTCTTAGTTGCAATTTTGGTTGTATCCTTTGTTTATATGAAGAAATATCCAGACATTCTTCCGATTTTATTTGTAACACTGGGATTTGGTCTGATTGGATTTTTAGATGACTATATTAAAGTTGTAATGAAACGTTCGCTCGGCCTTACTCCAATACAGAAGATGTTGGGGCAGATTGTAGTGACAGGCGTTTTTGCATGGTACATGGTGACAAAGAGTGGTTTCGGAACCAAACTGATGATTCCATTTACGGGCGGTGCTACCGTTGATCTTGGTATTCTCTATGTTCCACTGTTATTCTTTATTGTACTGGGAACGGTAAATGGTGCAAACTTTACCGATGGTCTGGATGGTCTTGCTTCCAGTGTTACTGTATTGATTGCTACGTTCTTTACCGTGGCAGCTATTGGACTTGGTGTGACTGGCATTTTACCTATCACTTGTGCAACCATCGGTGCGCTTTTGGGATTTTTGGTATTTAACGTATATCCAGCCAGAGTTTTCATGGGAGATACGGGATCTCTTGCGTTAGGTGGATTCGTAGTTTCCACTGCATATATGCTGAATCTTCCATTGTTTATTCCGATTGTAGCATTTATTTATTTACTGGAAGTAGTATCTGTAATCATTCAGGTATCTTACTATAAAAAGACAAAGAAACGTATCTTTAAAATGGCACCAATCCATCATCATTTTGAGCTTTCTGGATGGCCAGAGACCAAAGTTGTGGCAATCTTTTCTATCGCCACTGCAGTGCTCTGTCTCTTCGGATTACTGGCTATGTAAGGTGCTGGAAGGAGATTATTTATGAAACTGCAAGGGAAAAAAGTGCTGGTTGCAGGAACTGGTATCAGCGGAATCAGCGCGGCAAAGTTATTATTAAAACTGGAAGCGAAGGTTACTCTCTACGATGGAAATGAGTCCATGACAGAGGAAGCAATCATAAAAAAGATGGGTGGTGCAGAGGTTTCTTGTATCATCGGAGAAATGACAGAGGAGATGGTGAAAGAGTTTGACCTGATGGTGTTAAGTCCAGGTATTTCCGCTTTTGGACCATTTGCCATGCTATTCAAGAATCAGAACATACCGGTATGGGGCGAAATTGAGCTTGCTTATCAGGCATCCAAAGGAAAAATTGCAGCCATCACCGGAACTAACGGAAAAACCACTACCACAGCCTTGGTGGGTGAGATTTTAAAGGCTCACTTTGCAAAGACTTTCGTGGTGGGAAACATTGGAATTCCATATACATCCGTTGCTATGGATACCACAGAGGATTGTGCTATTGCGGCAGAGATTAGCAGTTTCCAGTTGGAGACAGCCATTGATTTTTGTCCTACGGTCAGCGCTGTGCTGAATGTGACACCGGACCATCTGGACCGCCATGGCAGCATGGAAAATTATGCCGATACCAAACTTTCTATCTCCAAAAATCAGAAGAAAGATCAGGTGTTAGTGTTAAACTTTGACGATCCGCTTACAAGGGCTATGGGTGCAAAAACAGATGCTTCTGTGTTCTATTTTAGCCGTAAAGAAGAGTTATACTACGGTGCTTATATCAAAGACGGCACTTTTGTTCTCTCCTATGAGGATGATGTTCACGAGATTTGCAAGATTTCAGAATTAAATCTCCTTGGGGTACATAACCATGAAAATGTACTGGCAGCTATTGCCATTACCTGGTTTATGGGGGTGCCAAAGGAAACCATTCACGATGCAGTGGTATCCTTTAAGGCGGTGGAACATAGAATTGAGTATGTAGATACTGTAGATGGCGTTGCTTACTATAACGATTCCAAGGGAACCAATCCAGATGCAGCCATCAAGGGAATCCAGGCTATGGATCGAAAAACCGTATTGATTGGCGGCGGCTATGACAAGGGAGTAGCCTTTGACGAGTGGATTGAGTCCTTTGACGGCAAAGTAACTTGGCTGATTCTGATCGGTGCCACAGCGGATCAGATTGAGGAGACAGCGCTTCGCCATGGATTTACCAATATTGTGAAAAAAGACACCTTCGAGGAGGCAGTACAGACCGCTTCTGAACTTGCAAAGGAAGGAGAGGCCGTATTGTTGTCACCGGCCTGCGCAAGCTGGGGAATGTTCCCGAACTATGAAGTAAGGGGAAATCAGTTCAAGGAACTGGTTCATGCCATGAAGAGGTGATAAAATGAAACACAGGGATCGCGGTTTCCGAAAGGAAGATACGACGTTACTCCTGGTGTTTATACTTATTACAGTGGGGCTTGTGATGGTTTATTCCACAAGCTCGTATAAAGCAGAATTGATGTTTGGAAATGCAGCACACTGGTTTTTGCGACAGAGCCTTTGGGCAGTGATTGGCACAGTGGTGATGTTCGCGGCAGCGAAGATGGATTACCGCAGGCTCTATGAGCGGCCGAGATTGTTGCTTTCCCTTTATTTGGCTATGAGCCTTTTATTGGTTCTCACATTGATTCTTGGAAGTGTAACAAAAGGTTCTAAACGATGGTTGGCTTTAGGACCTTTTTCTTTCCAACCCTCAGAGCTTTCCAAGCTGGTGCTGATTTTATATTTGGCGGCATTTTTGTCTAGAAGAAATAAGCAGGCAAAGACCATGAAGGGCACTTTTTTTGCCCTTTTTCTTACGGTTCCTATCATTGGTCCCGTAGCTATAGAAAATGCCAGCACTTCCATTATCCTGTTGGGCATTGTGGGAGTGATGATTTTTGCGGCCAGTCCCTGGTACAAACGCTTTTTTTTGATGCTGGCAGTGGGAGCAGCACTAGTAACGGTGATCATTGCCTCCAGAGCCTACCGATTGGAACGATTTGTCATCTGGATGGATCCGGAGAATCATCCAAAGGGGCTTCAGACCATACAGGGACTTTATGCTATCGGTTCCGGAGGACTTTTTGGAAAGGGACTGGGCAATTCTATGCAGAAAATGGGTTTTTTGCCGGAACCTCAAAATGATATGATTTTCTCTATTTTGTGCGAGGAATTAGGCATGATAGGGGCATTAACGGTATTGTTTCTTTTTTTACTTTTGTTGCTTCAATTTATAAAGATTGCCATGGCATGTGGAGATCTCTATGGATTTCTCATTGCTGTGGGGGTAACGGCTCATCTGGGGATTCAGATATTTATAAACATAGCCGTGGTGACCAATACCATACCAAATACAGGAATTCCTCTGCCCTTTATTAGTTATGGAGGTTCCTCCCTTGTATTTTTGATGATGGAGATTGGGGTGGTGTTATCTGTAGCGGCGCATAGCAGACCCTATGGAGGATAGGCAGATTTCTCTTGGTATCTTTTTTAATCTGCTTCATATACTATATATGAACGACATCATTCCGGTGGATAGATAGAAAAAGAATATGGGAGAAAAATATGGAACGATCCTGCATTATCATTCAAGGGGGAAAAAGGTTAGAAGGAGAACTTACCGTTCAAGGATCCAAAAATACAGTGCTTCCGGTGATGGCCGCCAGTCTTTTGACGGAGGGTGTCACAATCTTACACCGGGTACCGCCCATTGCTGATGTATTTTTCATGGTGGAAGTGATGGAAAAGATTGGATGTGGGATACAGTGGGAGAAGGATTCTCTGCTGATCGATGCCAGAGGTTCCATAGAAAGTTATATTCCCACAGGAAAAGCGGGAGATTTTCGTGGTTCTGCCCTTTTGATGGGAGCATTATTGGCGAGAAATGGAGAGGTATCCATGGAAAAGCCGGGAGGCTGTAAGATTGGCGCCAGGCCGTTGAATTTCCACATGGAGGGATTTCGGCGACTGGGAGCAAAGACCGTGGAAGGGGAAGGACGATACCGGTGCAGTGGAAAAAGACTGATGGGGAATCATATCTATCTACCTTTTCCTAGCGTAGGTGCCACAGAAAATCTGATGCTCGCCGCTGCAAAGGGCTATGGCATCACCTGGATTCACGGATGTGCCAGAGAACCGGAGATTTGTGATTTGGCGGTATTTCTAAAAAAAATGGGAGCCTGGGTGGAGGGAGAAGGAACCCCTCATATTAAAATATTTGGGAGAAGGAAGCTATTTTCGGTGGAGTATATCATTCCCTATGATCGCATTGCTGCCGCCACTTACCTGATAGGCGGGGTGATTACAGGGGGAAAGGTCACCCTGCGGCTCCAGGGCGATACATACCGTCTGGAAAATGTCCTCTGTCTGCTGGAGAGAATGGGAGCAAGGATCATCCGGGGAAAGGACTGTGTTACCCTTTTTATGGAAAGAATCCCAAGGGCACTGCAGGTGGAGACAGGGCCTTATCCGGGTATTCCCACCGATGTGCAGTCCATGGTAATGGCAGCTATGCTGTATGCAGATGGACCTTCTGTCATAAAAGAAAATATATTTGAGTCCCGTTTTGCCGTTGGAAAAGAATTGGAAAAAATGGGTGGAAAAGTGATTATAGATCAAAATCAGGCCTTTGTGTTTCCAGTGGGGAAATTGGAGGGCACTGCGGTGACAGCCACGGATCTTCGAGGCGGCGCGGCACTCTGCCTGGCAGCCTTGATGGCGGAGGGGGAGACCAAAATCGAAGACAGCTCGTATATCAAGCGAGGCTACATCGATATAGCGAAAGATTTTTCCCGTTTGGGGGCACAGATACAGGAAGTTGTTGGGTGATAAAATGAAAAAAAGAAAAAACACAAATGGAAAAATTGTACCGGTGAGACAGCAAAAAAAGAAGCCGGTGACAGCTGCAGAAAAGGCTATACTGGCCTGCGCGGTCTTGGTGCTGGTGATTATGCTTGGTGTGATCATAAGTCAGTGTAAGATTAATACCGTGGTGGTGGCTGGAAACGAAAGCTACAGCAGGGATGAGATCGAGGCATCTGTCAGAAAAAACGGCATGGATAACACCATTTTCTATACGGTATGGGCATATTTTCATGCCAACGACTATCTGCCATTTGTGGAGCGGATGGAGGTCACTTTTATCGATCAGCATACTATTTTGGTGGATGTGACAGAGAAAATGCGTGCGGGTATGGTGCAGGAGATGACAGAATATTTTTATTTTGACAAGGACGGTGTTGTCCGGGAGTCCTCCGAGCGTAAAATTAAAGATGTGCCTTTGGTGACAGGACTTAAGATGAAGGACTGTGTGTTAAACGAAAAAATTGAGCCAAAGGAAGAAAATGTCTTTGCCATTATTTTGAAGATTACACAGCTTATTATGAAATATGAGCTTCCTGTGACGGAAATTCAGTTTAATACCCTGGCCGATGTGCGATTAAAGAGCGGAAACATACAGATTAAATTGGGAACTGCCACAGAGCTGGATGCCAAATTGGCAGAGCTTCCGGCGGTTTTGGAAAGCCTTTACGGCAAGCAAGGAACACTAAATTTAGAAAGTTATACGGAAAAAGAGAAAATTATTTCCTTTGAGCCTAAATAAAGCAAAAACTTATTGATTATTTTAAAAAAAACATATATTATTATACTTAGGTAT
>CAYLUV010000060.1:0-12499 GCA_964386955.1 uncultured Lachnospiraceae bacterium | reverse complement strand
TGTCCAAGCACACGTCCCATGGTCTCTTCCACATATTCCTTCCAATCTCCGCCCGGAAAATGCCGCTCACTAAGCTGTGTATAAATGTACACGCTCATCAATATAATCATCAGACCACAAGCCATTCTGGCAATCCGAAGCTGCATATCCTGTTTCTTTGTTTTTTTACTGTATTGATTTCTTTTTCGATATCCATTCACGATTTTTTGATCCCGCCTTATTTCTGTATGCTTATTTTCTTGCTCCACCCACGCTTTTTCCACCGCTTGATCCGAAAGCATATACTCTTGCATGGCTTGATTTTTTTCATAATAGATATAATATCCCTTTTGCCGAATCATCTGATTATTTTCACATATGTAAATGGCATCTTCCCGTTCCAAAGAATCAATCATATATAAAACTTTGTGATCCCCCGGAAAATTCTTCAAATGGGTGTTGATGATTTTCTGATTCATTTCCACGGAAAAACCCATGCGGGATAAAAACCACCCCATCACCTTCTGCTTGGGAAAATATTTTTGCCCTTTTTCCAATAACTCCCGCCATATGCCATCATTAAATATGGTATCATCCATGTCCAATTCCAAATTTTGTGCCTCTATGGCACCACTGATAAAAACGGCAATCCCATCCTCTGTCTGATATAAATTTCCAAACAAAATTGCCCCTCTGGCGTAAGCCTGTCCCGGTTTGGACAACCGCCCCAGATAAGTCACCACATAATCTTCCAGATATATTTTTTTCTTTTCCTCAGGCTCCCCTATCTGTCGCAAATTTTTGGGTAATTCCCGCCACGCAAAATTCTCCTTTTCCCCCTTTTTACCGCCAATGATCTCTATCATTTCTTGCCTCCTCACCATCTTTATCCGGGGTTCCTCAAAAACGTTCCTTTCTAAACTCTCATTTTAGACCGTTTTCACCCGAATCATCTTCAGATAGGAAAAGAGTAGCACAAACAAAAGAAAAAATTTGTCACATCAGAGAAGGGATTTTTATTTTTTCTGTTTTAACTTTGGTCTATGGGGGTCATACTCCTTAATATATTAGAAATGCCAGAAAAATAACGGAGTAATTATGAGACAGACATTATATAAAAAATGCCATCCTTTGACTTGGTATTTTAATCGAGATTTAAATGACTATTTTCATTTTTGCCACGCACTGAATCGGGTGGCAGACTATCTAAAAAAAACAGATTGCAGCCCCATTTTTTTGTGTATCGGCAGCGACCGCATTACAGGGGATTGCCTGGGACCTTTGGTGGGACACAAACTAACGGAGCGGTATGAAAATCATATTCCGCTCTACGGAACGTTGGAGTATCCCGTACATGCCCTAAATCTTTCCTCCTTTTTGGAATTAATCCAGCAACGACATAAAAATGCCTTTCTGGTGGCCATCGATGCTTCCTTGGGTTCCTCCAAGCATATTGGTTCCATTACCATCTCGAAAGGCAGCCTTTCCCCCGGAGAAGGTGTCAAAAAAGACTTGCCTCCCGTGGGAAATCTTTCCATCACCGGCATTGTAAATTCCTGCCGAGGTGATACGGAGATGCTACTGCAAAATACCCGTCTTCACCTGGTAAATGAATTATCAGATTTCATTTTTATGGGTATTGCCAACGCCTTTGATGATTATTTTACTGCATGGAATTTACACAACTAAAAAAGGAAAGACAGGATGCTCCTTTACTTTTTTATTTTCCTCCGCTATACTATCTCCATAACAAAAAAATTATTTTTTGTCACTGCAAAGGAGGAAACAACCTATGTTTCGTGTGTGGGGTAAATTATTTAAAAACAACCGCATGTTAAAGGACATCACCATAGAAAACTCAGCCATGGATATAAACCGTACTTCTAAGGTTTACGCAGCACTGGATGAAATCTGCTACCAGTTCGAACTGTCCGTTCCCATCTGGTTAGATTCCAACAAACGCGATTTTATCAAACATGATAAAACAAGATTCCATCAGGATAACTTTATCGAAACCATCGACTTTGACTATCTGGAATTCCATGTGATCGAAGAGGATTTATTTTACTAATAAAGTAAGAAAAGCTTGATTATAATAGTTCTATTCTTTTTTTCACTTCCGCAAGATCAAGCTTTTTCTTTTGTCCTTTTAAAGTGACTACCAGATTATCTTTTCGCAAAATATCCTGCACCAGTTCCCTTAATCGAGCTTCTGTCACACCGGCATAGGCATTTTTTCTGTCTTCAATACTTCTATAGCCACAATCAATGATATGATTTTCGTAGGCAAAGGTCCAATTAAAGTCATCCACATCATCGTACATAATATAAGCGTTATCCACATAAGGGGCCAACACATAGGTAAGCACCCCATCCATGTTATCTTTTAACTCATGGAGTTTCGTCAAAATTCGCTCCATGGATTCCAACAAGGCACTGTGTCTCACCTCATAGGAAAAGTAGATATTTCCAATATTTTTATACTGTTCAAATCTTGCATCAAAGCTGTAGATTAACCCACTCTTCTCCGACAACTCCTGATATACCACGCAGGAATCTCCACTAAAAAGAATATCATAGAGCAGATCCAACTCTGCATTTTTGTATTTTTTCGTATCAATATCAAAGGAAAAGCGGACAAAACAATAATCATTGTTTTTGATATCCACATAGCCATCCCGGTGAAAAAATTTTGCCGGAACAGGGGCTTCGTTGGTATGAAGCTCTGTTGTATTTTCCAGAGAATATGTATTCACCCTTTCCTCCAACTGGTCAATCTGTGCTTCTGTCACATTTCCCGTCAGATAAAAGAACAGATTGTTCTTAGAAAACATCCTCCGATGAGCCTCCTCCAACTGATTTTTTCCCATCTTCGTAAGAGGACCAATTTTTCCTGCAATATCTCGTGTCAAACCGGTTCCTTCCCACACAATCTGATCCGTAAAACCATCCAGGGATTTCTCATAGGCCTTCTCCCGAATCTCTGCCTTCACCCTCTGCTTTTCCAGATCAATCTTTTCTCTAGTCAGTACCAGAGGCTCAAACACCTTGGTAATAATATCAATAGCCTGTTCATAGTGCTCATTGGCACCGGTAATAATAAACTGGACAAATTCCTTGTAAGTGGATGCATTAAAGGAAAGACCGCACTGGTCTAACACCTGATATAATCTCCCTTCCATCAGACGGTCAATGTTGCGAAAGGCCAGATGCTCCAGCAAATGCGTAATACCGTTTTCCTTTTCCCCCTCATAAAGGCATCCCGCCTTCACATAGAGAGCCACACAAAAACTGTGCAGATGTTCATTTGGATAAGAATAAATGGCAATGCCATTCTTGGTTGTTCTTACCTGTTCCATATATCTTAAATCTCCTAATCTATATCCTTTTTTGTAAATCTTGACGAAATGTTTGTGTCAACCGATTGGGGCAAACTGCTATCGCCCATTATATCACGAGTTTCCAAAAAAAGAAGTCTTTTTGGTGGTATTCCCCTCTTTTTCTTTGTATAATGAAGGCAACGTGAAGCCTATGTTCTGCGGAAAATGGCATCGGCTTCTTTTAAACTTGTTTTTACGGAGGTATTTTCATGAGAATCATTGATATGCATTGCGATACAATTTCCAGATTGATGGAATCTTCCCTGGAACTGCGAGAAAATCCGTTTCATATGGATCTGCATAAAATGAAAGAGGCGGGTTATCTGTTACAGAACTTTGCTCTTTTTGTAAATATGTCAAAGGTGGAAAGTCCACTGGAAACGGGGCTTTTGATGGCAGACTGTTTCTATCAAGAGATGGAAAAAAATAAGGATCTGATTCGCCCTGTTACTACATATGAAGAAATTATGAAAAATAAAGAAGAGGGATTGATGTCTGCGCTGCTCACTTTGGAGGAGGGGGAAATCTGCAAAGGAAATCCTGCTATTCTTCGCGATTTTTATCGATTAGGTGTGCGCATGATTACCCTGACTTGGAATCACAAAAATTCCATCGGCTGTTCCAATTCTCAGGCAGTCCAGCCTTATGGCACCTCAAATCCGGAGGGATTGACGGAAAATGGACTTGCCTTTATTGAAGAGATGGAACGTCTCGGCGTGATTATCGATGTTTCCCATCTTTCTGACGGCGGATTTTATGATGTGTATGAGCACACCACCCGTCCTTTTGTGGCAAGTCACTCCAACGCAAGAACTGTTTGTCCGCACTGTCGCAACCTGACAGATGATATGATTCGAAAAATGGGAGAACGAGGCTGCGTCACTGGTCTTAATTATTACGGCGCCTTTGTAAATCCAGGTGGATATGAAGCGAAGAGTACTGTAGAGGGCATCGCCCGCCACGCAAGACATATTGCTGATCTGGGCGGCATCCAGTGTGTGGGACTGGGTTCTGATTTTGATGGATTTGCCGGGGAATGTGATATGAAAGACTGCTCCCAGATGAATCTTTTGGAAGATGCTCTGAAAAAACAGGGATTTACTTCCAGCGATGTGGATAAGATTTTCTATGAAAACGTACTTTCTCTCTACAAAGAGATTTTAAGCAAATAATAGGATTCTAAGAAGCACCTTTTCTTCATAGATTAGATTAAGCAGTTGGGAGCTTCTTTTATGACTATGAGGGAAAAATATCTACTGGCATTCTTGATCCTTATACCGATCTTTTCATCCTTTTATTTCCACACAAATGTCCTCTCCACCATGGGAACCCTGCGGGAACCTTGCCAAGTGGTAATTGATGTGGGGCATGGGGGAGAGGACCCCGGAAAGGTCGGGATCAATCATGCCCTAGAAAAGGATGTGAATCTTGCCATCGCTCATTTTCTTGCCAAACATCTGTCTGCTGCCGGCTATTCTGTTCAGATGACCCGAGAGACAGATGTTTCTCTGGCAGATACCGATGCAGCCAACCAGAAGCTCTCCGACCTTCAAAATCGGGTATCTTTTTTTGCCTCTGCAGCACCATTGGCGGTAATCAGCATCCATCAAAACAGCTATCCCGCGGAATCTGTCCATGGCACACAGGTCTTTTACTCCCCTTCCGAGGAGAGCAAACAGCTTGCCGACTGTATTCAGACCCACTGTATCCGTCTTTTGGACCCAGAAAATCATAGAACCATCAAGGAAAATCGGGACTATTATCTCTTTCAGCACACCACCTGTCCCATTGTCATTGTGGAGTGCGGCTTTTTGTCCAACCATAAAGAAGCAAGCCTTCTTGTCAGCGAGGATTATCAAGAAAAGACTGCCTGGGCTATCTATATGGGTACGGTACAATTTCTAAAAACATTAGAATAATGGATATTCTATTATCAAAAAAGGCTGTCACCTTGCAATCTTCCTTCGCAGCGGCGACAGCCCTTTCTATCTTCACCTGTATAAAGAGATGTGTCTTTGTGTACAGCAGTTACTTCTCAATTCGTGTGAAATTCACCGATTTGATCTGGCCGCTGTCATCCTGTTCATAATCTCTCATGTAATTACTTTCTTCCAACACATGGCATACATCTGTCAAATCCTCCGTATGATAGACTTTCTCATCAATGCGTACAGACAATCCCCATTCATAATAAGCGCACAATTCTAAACGGAGACCGGCATCGTATCTGCCTACTTCAGCCATCGAAAATCCCTCCTTCACGTGATATGTAATCGGAGAGTGCATATATCTTCCTCTCATCATCCGAGGAAACGAATCCCGTCGGTTGGATTCTAAAAAGAGACTCATCTATCCCATCTCTGCCCATGAGATGTTCCCGTTCCCCTTCTCTTTTCCCTTATTATAGTTGATATTAATGTAAATTTCAATTATATTTTCTATATTTTTACATCTCAATTTTTGAAAAACACTTTACACTTCGATTTATTCCGCTTATACTATTACTAAGATATGGGAATTTCACGATTTAGGGCAAAAGGTGAATTTCCCAGACATTTTTATCACATTTTAGTAATGACATCAGCAAGGAAGGTGAGCTTATGAAATTTGAAAGAATTAGCGAAAATCAAATACGATGCACACTGAACAAAGCAGATTTGGCTGATAGAGAACTTAAAATCAACGAACTTGCCTACGGCAGTGAGAAGGCAAAAGAACTCTTTCGCGAGTTGATGGAACAGGCTTCCTACGAAGTTGGTTTTGAAGCAGAGAACATTCCTCTTATGATTGAAGCGATTCCTGTATCACCGGATTGCCTCGTTCTTATTATTACGAAGGTGGAAGATCCAGAAGAGTTAGACACTCGTTTTTCTAAATTTACCCAACCAGCCACTGCTGACATAGAATTGGATGTAGATTTGGAGGAAGAACCAGACTTCCCAGAAGAAGGCGAAGAGGAAGAAGACGTTACCACCGTCTACGACAAGAAGGAACCGGACGCCGTGTCTTTCCACTCCTCCGGCAGCATTTCCGATGCCTTAGATTTCTTGACACCAATCACCAACGCCTTAAAGCAGGCAAGGGAACACGCCAAGGAACATCAGGAGAAGGAACAGGAAGAAAAATCTGTCCAGAAAGTTTTCGTTTTCCAGGATATGAAGACACTTCTTTCACTGGCACCTAGGGTTCACAACATCTATCAGGAACCAAATCACCTCTACCGAAACAGCGCCACCAAAGAATATCATCTCTTAGTTACCAAGGGCGAACTCTCCACAGAGAAATTCAAGCTGGTATGCAATATTCTTTCCGAATACGGCGCCAAGATTTCCTACACCTACGCTTCCACTGCATTTTATCAGGAACACTTTGATACCCTGATTGCCGAAAACGCATTGAAAGTGCTGGCGGAACTGTAAAACATGATATGTACAAAAAAGGCAAAGATCTTACATGACCTTTGCCTTTTCTTTTTGTTATAATTAGTCTTCTTTTAAAGAAAGATATTCGTTGATTTTCTGTACCAGCTCTTCGCAATCCATTCCGTGAACCATGGAAGCTTCTTCTAAGCTTTCACCCTGTGCAGATGGACATCCAACACAGTGCATTCCAGATGCCATAAGGATTGGAGCGATTCCGATATCCATTCTTAACATATCACCGATTAACATATCTTTTGTTACCTGTTTCATGATAACTACCTCCTGTATTTTAAACGATAGAGATGAACTCCCAAAAGACCTTTGCTTGTCCCTTGCAATCATCTGCTTAATGAATCTATCTATTCAGATTCTTATTGTTTCACACTAGGTGAAGTATAATACATTTACCCCGAAAAAACAAGAAGCAATTTGTTTCTTAGGAGTGACATGGACAGAAGATTCCAAACAATCTCTGCTTTTCACGAAAAATCCCGGGGCAAAAGCCCCGGGATAATTATGTATATTTATTATTCAGCAATTACTTTTTTCAGTCTTACGAAACGTGGAAGAGAGTTCTCTTTCTTAATTTCGATTTCGCCCTGAATCAGTGGAAGTGCGTATTCGATAAATGCATCTGTTACGTCGTTTCCTCTTTCGTTAATCCATTCTACTGGCACTTTCTTTTCAAAGTTTGCAACTTTTGCAAGATCTAATAATTCTGGTTCACATTTGTATCCGTTTTCGTCACGAGTACATTTGAAACCTACCATCTTGTCTGTTGTGCCTTTGATTGCTTCGTTTACTGCTGTCTGACCTGCCATGAAGGATTCATCAGAGTCAGTCTGAGAAGCACAGTGTTCTGCACAACGCTGAAGAAGAGAAAGTTCGATTGGACGTACTTTTACGCCTGGAATTGCATTCTTAACAACATCGCCAAGTTTTGCAGCGAGACCGCCAAGCTGTGCATGACCAAATCCGTCTGTTGCAGATGTTTCTGCTTCGGATACGAATTTGCCGTCTGCGTAGTGGATACCTTCAGATACTGCTACGATTACGTTGTGGTTTTCATTCCAGATTCTCTGAACGTCTTCGATGAATTCATCCATCTTGAAGTCAACTTCTGGAAGGTATACTAAGTCACATGGATATCCAGCAACTCTTGCAAGAGAAGCTGCACCTGCTAACCAACCTGCGTGACGTCCCATGATCTCAACGATAGTAACCTGTCCTTTGTCATATACGTGAGAATCCTGGTAGATTTCTACTAAAGAAGTAGCGATGTATTTTGCTGCAGAAGCAAATCCTGGACAATGGTCTGTGCCAAATAAGTCGTTATCGATTGTTTTTGGAATACCCATAACGCGGCAGTCATAACCAACTTTGTTCATGTACTTAGAAATCTTGTTACATGTATCCATGGAGTCATTACCACCATTGTAGAAGAAGTAACGTACATCGTATTTTTTGAAGATTTCAAGAATTCTCTTGTAATCTGTATCATCTACATCTGGATCTGCGATTTTGTAACGGCAAGAACCAAGTGCGGAAGATGGTGTATATTTCATGATTGCTAATTCTTCTGGATCTTCTTCGTCCATAATGTAAAGTCTGTCGTTTAACACACCAACGATACCGTTTGCTGCGCCATAAACCTTTGTGATACAGTCAGAGTCAAGACCTGCTTTGATTGCTCCGTAGCAGCTTGCATTAATTACGGAAGATGGTCCGCCGGACTGTCCAATAATCATTGCTCCTTTTAATTCACTCATGTTAGAACCTCCTAAATTGCCCTACTGGTTAATATTATGTAATCCCTGAAAAATAATATAAGATTACGTTTCCTTTACCTAAACATTTCCATTATAGCAATTATGTTCCTGTAGTGCAAGGAGAAATATTGCGTCCATTTATGCTTCCACACCAAAATGTTCAAATAAGATTTTTTCCGCTTTTGCACTCCACATACCACGATTTTCCTTGCATGCTGCATCCAATTTTGCAAACAGGGGATCTGTTTTTCCAAGTTCCTCAAAATCATCGATGGCAGTCAATGGCATGTCAAACTGGGTATATGTAAGTTTTTTTCCACCCGGAATATTTGGAAGATGCAATGTGGCATCAATGATACTGTCAATGCCGCCTACATGTGTCACCATAACTGCAGGCTCAATCTTTCCTGCCGCCGCTAAGGCATTTGCCTCCAACAGATCGTCGTTGTTTCCTCCCGTCGTTCCAAGAATATGGGAGCTGGTATAGTGAGCATTGTAAAGATTAATCTCTGCCTTAAACTGGTTGTCTGTCGGTCCTGCAAAGAAATTCATGCAGCCGTCAAAGGCGAGAAGGCGGTCACCCAGTTCTGCCACCTGTTTATTAGGAATATAGACAAATACGTCATCGTATCCATGGCCCTCTGTCAGCGCCATCAATCCCTCGTATTCATCCTCCATTTTGGCGGTGTTGGCATAGATCAGTTCCACGCCGTTGGCTGCTGCCTGTTCCGGTGTGATCATCTCCTTTGCACGGGCAATGCGCTCATCGCTGATATCTGTCACCACAATGCGTTTTGGACGATTTTCGAACTGGATTCCATAGCTTACTGCTCCAAGGCCCATAGGACCACAACCACCCATGATTAAGATATTTCCGCCTTCTTTGGTTCCCATTGCATGTTCATAATTTTTCTTGTTGGTGTGGTAGTTGGCATGATATCCACCGATAATACAGCTCATAGGCTCTCCCAGGGAAGCCTCGAAAAAGCTGTCTCCTTCGTAATTCATCAGACACCCAAGTTCCATCACTTCATGAGGGATAATGCAGTAAGTGCAAGCTCCCCCAAAGTATTCATAGGAATATCCCGGAGAGGCAAGACTTCCCTTGTAGTTTAAAGCTGGCTGCTGGGCAAATCTCTGTCCCGGCTTAAACTGATCCTTCCATTTTTCCCCCACTTCCACGATCACACCTGAAAATTCATGTCCGATAATAATCGGATTGGTGTCGATATTTTGTGGTGCTCTTTTATGTTTTTTGCCCTGTTCCACCAGTTTATAAGTGGACATGCAAATACTATCACTGATAATCTTTACTAAGATTTCGTCCTCTTTGATCTTTGGTAATTCAAATTCCTCCAACCGCAAATCTCTCGCTCCATACATTCTGACTGCTTTTGTTTTCATCCCTTCGTCCTCCTTACTACCTATTCCCTGTGGGAATCCTTAGCAAATATCTCATATACCTCCTGGGCACTGCCGGAAAGAATTCGTTCCATACTTCCCTCTTCCATGGCCTGTTCTGCAATCACAGATAAAATCTGCAAATGTTCCTCTCCCACGCCGGCTATCCCCACTGCCACATGGGCGGTTTCCCCATCCCAGTCTATTCCCTCTGGAAACACCATAACTGCAATGCCGGAAGCCTTGATATTTTTCTTCGCTTCCTCCACGCCGTGGGGAAGTGCCATTCCGGCTCCTATATAGGTGGAAAAGGTCTCCTCCCGCTTTACCATGGCATCCACATAGTCACTGTCCACATAACCACTGTCCACCAACATTTGTCCCAAAGTGCGAATCACCTTTTCCTTGGTATCTGCCTTGCATCCCACTCGCACATTTTCCGGATACAATAAGGCAAGTTTTTTCTCTTCTTTTTTTGACTTCCTTGAAAAAAACATATCCCTTTCCTCCCTCTGTGTTACTCTATGGCTTCTTTCTATGACTCCATTATAGAGAGGAGAAAGGCGATTTTTCAACGGAAAGAAGATGGGCTTTGGCGCCATCAGACAGTGCCAGATTTGAAGTTATTTTTTCTGTATTTTGTTGAGATATTGGTTAAAAAATTTCTGCAATTCCGAAGAAAGACGACTTCGGGTGTCATAAATATCTCCCCCTGCCATGGTCAGAAAAAAGTCGTAATCCTCGATGAGACTGCTGCTGATAAATCCCAGAATTTCACTGTTCATTTTGATATTTTCATCTATGGGAAGCAGCATAACAAAGACCACTTGAATCCCTTTAAAGTAAGGATCTGTGAAGCTCTTTTCTCCCTTCGGCAGCCAAATGGTAAAGGTAGGCCTGGTTACTCCCTCGGTGCGGGTATGCAAAAGGGCAAAGCCAAACTCCGCAAAAATCTGACTTCCCAGCTGCTCTCTGGCATGGATAGCTCTTTGCATCGCCTCCCTTCGATCCTGATAAGGGGACATTTCCCCGGCAATCCCTCTGACTAGGCTATCAAAGGAAATCTCTGGCTCCACCGGATACACTTCCACATAGCGAAGAACTGTCTTAATCTGCGCCGCCATCTGACTTACCTTTTCCAGCTCCATAGTAAAATAGGTTTCTTCCTGCTCTTTTTTTGGTATTCGCTCATAGTGATAGATTTTCTGTCGGATTTTATCCACATCTTCGCCGCTTAAAAGAGGATTTACCAACACAACATCCCCTTCTTCCTGTGGAAAAGCAATACTGCTGATAAAAAAGTCCGTCTTTTCCAGTACCCGCGGCGTCAGATCATTTTTTCCATAGGTCTCCATATGAATGCGGTCTTTAAACAATTTTTCCAGTTTGGAGAACATAAGGCGAGAAATACCGATGCCGCTGGCACAGACAATTCCCACCGATACCTGTCTAAGACTCTCCTTTTTCCCTTCCATCCGCACCTGAGCCGCTCCAAAATGAATGGTCAAAAAGCCGATTTCCTCCTCCGGTACAGGCTTTTGAATCCACTGGGATAGCACTTCCGCCGCGCGGCGGCTCTTTTCATAAATCTCTGGATAAGATTCTTTGATATCCGAAAGCATCGGATTGGATATCTTCATATCGTACATTAGCCGGATGAAGGTCGGCTGCAGATGAGCCAACAATCCCTGTATAAACTCGTTGTCCTGCTTTAAAGAGTAGGAAAGTTCTTCATCATAGGCATTGATCATGCCATTGACCAGTTCCAACAGTTCTTTTCTCTCCATCTCCACAGATTGATCCCCATTCCACTCGATATTTTGGTGTTTTGCTCCTTTGATATGAAGACAAATATAGGCAGTCTCAATGGCTGGAATCTCCACTTGAAATTCCTTGGAAAGCTTTTTCGCAATTTCCTCCGCCAAAATATAATCCTTATCCCGGGGCATCTGTTCCTGCCACTGCTCCGGCTGTTCCATAATTTCATCCTTTAAAATTCGACTGATAGCAATGGAGACATGCAAAATAAGACCAGTGTAGGAACTTTCCGTCAAAGTCAATACCCGCTGATTTTCCATACCAGCGATACAGTTTACCACTCGCTTGAAAATATCGTCATCCAACACCTGTCCAAAATTACTTTTATATTGTTTTTCATCCACCCATGTGCGGTTGTTAATCTCATAGGCTTCCCGCAGCATCTTGGTGTCCAGATTTTCCTCGATAAATGCCCGAATGGCTTCTCGATAATCCTTCTCTGTTCCCTGTATTTCTATGCCACTTCCCGGTTTTCGCACCACTCGAAGCCGATGGGTAGAAAGCCATCCTTCCACCGCCTCCAAATCGGTGCTGATGGTAGCCTCACTCACTTGAAATTGGCTGGCATAATAAAACAATTTCTTTAATCCCTTTTCTTTTAAAATTTCCAAGACCAGACGCTTTCTTCGGTCTTCCCGGTCACTGACATCATAGTTGTCTTCTCCGGTAAGTGCCGCCAGCATCCGCTGTTTTTCCTCCGCAGAACCGGAAATCCATACACCTTTTCCCG
>CAYLUV010000059.1:0-12659 GCA_964386955.1 uncultured Lachnospiraceae bacterium | reverse complement strand
GCTTCCATTGATGGAGCAAACCGTCTTCAGACCTTATTTAAAATTAAATTGCCGATGGTTATGCCATCCATCACTATTTGTTTATTCCTTACAATCACAAACTCCTTCAAGCTGTTTGACCAGAACCTGGCTTTAACAGGAGGGGAACCAGCTCATGCTACAGAGATGTTGGCGCTGAACATTTACCAGACCTTCTATTTCCGTGCAGGTCCACAGTGGAAGGGTATTGGACAGGCAAAAGCTGTTATCTTCTTTGTATTGGTAGTTGCGATTGCGCTGATTCAGTTAAATGCAACACGTTCTAAGGAGGTGCAGCAGTAATGAAAAAGAAAAATGGACTTAGCTTGTTGGGCACAATCTTTTTTACGGTGTTGGCAGCCCTTTATATGTATCCAATCGTAATGGTAGTGTTAAACTCCTTGAAAGTGGAGACTGCCATTACCACATCTGCTGCATTTAAGTTGCCAACGGCGGAGACTTTTGCAGGTATGGAAAATTTTATTCGCGCAGTGAATTCTCAGGGCTTTCTAAAAAGTTTATTTTATAGTATATTTATTACAGTTACCTCTGTAGCATTGATTTTGATTTGCTGTTCGATGTGTGCGTGGTACATTAATCGTGTACATAACTTTATTTCCAAGGCGATGTATTTACTCTGTGCTTTTTCTATGGTAGTGCCATTTCAGATGGTAATGTTTACTTTATCCAATACAGCGGATAAACTGAACATTTTTGGAATTCGTTTTAACAATCCTTACACAATCTGTTTTATCTACCTGGGATTTGGAGCGGGGCTTGCAGTATTTATGTTCTCTGGATTTATGAAATCCATTCCTCTTGAGATTGAGGAAGCGGCTATGATTGATGGTTGTTCCCCACTGCAGACTTACTTTAAGGTTGTACTGCCGATTTTAAAACCAACCATGATTTCTGTTGGAGTGTTGGAGGCAATGTGGGTATGGAACGACTATTTACTTCCAACTCTGGTGCTTGACATCAAGAAATATCGTACCATTCCTATGCTGATTCAATATTTCCGTGGAAGCTACGGCCGTGTAGAGATGGGACCAATGATGGCATGTATCGTTATGACAGTATTGCCGATTGTGGTGATCTACATTGCAGGACAGAAGCACATTATCAAGGGTGTATTAGATGGTGCTGTAAAAGGTTAAAAAACGTTTACGTGGAAGGAGTATAGCGTATGGCTAGCGTATCATTACAACATATTAAGAAAATTTATCCAAATAACGAGAAGAAAAAAGCAAAAAAAGGCGAAGCAGTTAAGAAAAATAATTTAAAAGTAACCCAGGAAGGTGTACTTGCAGTAGATGATTTCAACCTTGAAATCGAAGACAAGGAATTTATTGTACTGGTTGGTCCATCCGGATGTGGTAAATCCACAACCCTTCGTATGGTAGCTGGTTTGGAAGAAATTAGCGGAGGCGATTTATATATCGATGGAAATCGCATGAATGACGTGGCACCAAAGGATCGTGACATTGCCATGGTATTCCAGAGTTATGCTCTGTATCCTCATATGACTGTGTATGACAACATGGCATTCCCATTGAAATTAAAGAAGTTGCCAGCAGATGAGATTGATAAGATTGTGCGCGATGCAGCAGAAACACTGGATATAACCCAGTATTTAGATCGTAAGCCAAAGGCATTGTCCGGCGGACAGAGACAGCGTGTTGCTATTGGTCGTGCTATCGTTCGTAACCCAAAAGTGCTTCTGATGGACGAACCTTTATCCAATTTAGATGCGAAACTTCGTAACCAGATGCGTGCAGAGATCATCAAACTCCGTAAACGTATCGATACTACCTTTATCTATGTAACACATGATCAGACAGAGGCTATGACTCTGGGTGATCGTATCGTTATTATGAAGGACGGTGTAGTACAGCAAGTTGGTACTCCACAGGAATTATTCGATCATCCAATCAACCTCTTCGTTGCAGGATTTATTGGAATGCCAAGAATGAACTTATTTGACGCAGAACTCGTAAAAGAGCAGGATAAATACGCAGTGAAGCTGGGAGATGTTGTGGTTACTCTTTCTGAGGACAAACAGGAACGTTTGGCAGCTAAGAAAGTGGCACCACAGCCAATCACACTGGGTGTTCGTCCAGAACATCTTACCTTAGAAAACTCTGGTGCGCCTATGGTTCACGGAACCGTAGATGTATACGAGATGATGGGTAGCGAGATTCATTATCATGTAACCGTAGGAGATAAAGATGTGATTATTATCGTACCTACTATGGGCATGAAGGATGTTGTTCCTATGGGTGAGGATATTCCATTTACTTTCGATGGAAAGATTGCTCATGTATTTGACAAAGAGACAGGAATGAATCTGGAATTCTAATAAAAGAAAAGCCAAAAGGAGCCATGTTTCGGCGGTAATCCTAAGCAATTACTGCGGAGCGTGGCTCCTTTTTCCGAATAGAGGGGAAACAAGATGGAACTTAAAATAATTGCAAAGATATATAACAATTATAAAACAAAATTTGGTATACCAAGACAGAGCGGTTTGGTAAAGCAGTCTCTGTCCAAGATTGTATTTGAAAAAGAATATCGAGATATCAATGCAGTGAGGGGATTGGAAGATTTCTCACATCTGTGGCTGCTATGGTATTTTTCAGAAAATGATAGAAAAAAATGGTCCCCTACAGTGCGTCCTCCAAGACTGGGAGGAAACCAGAGAATGGGTGTCTTTGCTACTCGATCCCCATTTCGCCCGAATCCTGTGGGCCTTTCCTGCGTGGAGATTGAATCCGTAGAAAATACAGAAGAAGGGCCTGTAATCTATGTGAGAGGGGCAGATTTGATGGATGGCACACCTATCTATGATATCAAGCCCTATCTTCCCTATGTAGATGCAAAACCAGATGCAAAAGCAGGATTTGGTGGCATGGTGAAAGAACACGAGATGGAGGTAGAAATCCCCGAAAAGGTACGACAGGAGTTTATTGCAAAAAAAGACGATTGCCATTCAAAAGAAGATGCGAAAGAGACCAAACATGGAAAAAAAGAAAATCCAGAAGCATTTTTACAGGAAGTAGCAGAAATACTGGCGCAAGATCCCAAACCAGGGTACCAGCAGGATGAGGAACGTATCTACGGCATGGAGTATGGAAACTATGAAGTGAAATTTTGCTACCGAGATGGAAAAATACTGGTGGTTGCGATACAATAAAAGTATATTTTTTGGAGGATAATAGAATGAAACATCAGTTAACAAAACAGGATATTCAGAAGATGGAGGAAGAGATTGAACACCGTAAATTGGTGGTGCGAAAAGAGGCTTTGGAGGCGGTAAAGGAAGCTAGAGCTCACGGGGATCTCAGTGAGAATTTTGAGTATCATGCGGCGAAGAAGGAGAAGAATCGGAATGAGAGCCGTATCCGTTATCTGGAGAGAATGATTCGCACCGCAGAAGTGTTCGATGAGGAATTTGCAGAGGACGAAGTGGGAATGAATAACACGGTGACAGTGTATGTGGAGGAGGACGACGAGGAGGAAACTTTCAAGCTAGTTACCACAGTGCGCGGGGATACTCTTCATGGGCTAATCAGTGTGGAATCTCCTTTGGGAAAGGCAGTTCTCGGTCACAAGGTGGGCGAAACTGTGACGGTGAAGGTCAATGCCAGCTACAGTTATGAAGTAAAAATCATAAAGATTGATAAGACCACCGACGGAGATGAGGCGCTGCGACGGTTTTAAGAGAATGTGGAACGGTGATAACTTAGCGATTTATAGAGTTAAACTGTAAAAATTTAAATTTTCTCATTGAAAGAGTGTTCAAAATACATTATAGTATATAGTAACGTTGAACTCTTTGTATGAAGGAACAGGACAAAAGAGTAATGGAATAATTTTATGGAGGATTGACTCATGGAACGAGAGAAATTAGGGTCCCGCCTGGGATTTATCCTGCTTTCTGCCGGCTGTGCCATTGGAGTGGGAAATGTATGGAAATTCCCTTATATGTGTGGCCAGTATGGCGGCGGGGCATTTGTATTATTTTACGTCTTCTTCCTGCTCATTTTAGGACTTCCTATTATGACCATGGAATTTGCAGTAGGACGTGCCAGCCAGAAAAGTCCGGTTGTGGCTTATCAGGTGCTGGAAAAGCCAAAGCAGAAGTGGCACATTCACGGCTACATCTGTCTCCTTGGCAACTACGTGTTGATGATGTTCTACACCGTAGTGGCTGGATGGATGCTTCATTATTTTTATATGACAGCCACAGGAAAATTATCTGGACTTGACACTGCAGGTGTGGGAAATGCCTTTGGAGAGATGCTTTCTCAGCCTGGTACATTAGTGTTCTGGATGGTAGTTGTAGTTGTAGTTGGTTTCGGAGTTTGTGCGCTGGGTGTACAAAATGGTGTGGAGAGAGTCACAAAGGTGATGATGCTGGCTCTGATCGTGATTATGATTGCCCTTGCCGGAAACAGTATTTTGATGGATGGCGGTTCTGAAGGACTGAAATTCTTCCTGATTCCTGATTTTGCCCGTATGGCAGAGGTTGGAATTGGAGAGACCATCGTAGGTGCCATGAACCAGTCTTTCTTTACGTTAAGTTTAGGTATTGGTGCTATGGCGATCTTTGGAAGTTATATAGGAAAAGACCGTGCCCTTTATGGGGAAGCCATCAATGTGGCGATTTTAGATACCTTCGTAGCAGTAGTGGCAGGTTTGATTATCTTCCCAGCATGTTTTGCCTATGGTGTGGAGGCAGATAGTGGCCCAAGCCTTATCTTTATTACACTGCCAAATATTTTTAACAATATTCCTATGGGAAGATTCTGGGGAAGTTTATTCTTCATTTTCTTAGCGTTTGCGGCATTTTCTACTGTAATTGCAGTATTTGAAAATATTATCGCTTGTTGGATTGACCTTACCGGCATGGACAGAAAGAAATTGGTGCTGATTAACATGGTGGCGATGATTGTACTTTCCCTTCCATGTGCATTGGGATTCAATGTGTGGTCTGGCATACAGCCTCTTGGCAGCGGCAGCAGCATTATGGATTTGGAAGACTTTTTGGTGTCTAACCTGATGCTTCCACTTGGTTCTCTGGTATATCTTTTATTCTGTACCACTCGTTACGGTTGGGGATGGGATAAATTTAGAGAGGAAGCAAACACTGGAAAAGGTGCAAAGATTCCAAACTGGATGAGAGGCTATCTCACTTATGTGCTTCCAGTGATTGTACTTATTATCTTTGTAATCGGCGTAAAAAATGTATTCTTCAAATAGAAAATAGATGGAATCATATTTTTAAAAGTAAAAACAGCAAATAAAAATGCCAACGGCGGAGGGAGTATGGTTACTTCTTCCGCCTTGTTCTTTTTTCGAATTTGGGATACACTGAGAGAGAAAAAATAGAGTGAAACAGGGAGGAAAATCATGGCGGCAAATTGTGAAAGCTGTACCAATTTTGTATATGATGATGAAGACGAATGCTATGTTTGTGACTGTAATTTGGACGAGGACGAGATGTATCGTTTCTTAACGGGAACCTTTGACAGCTGTCCTTACTATCAGTTCTACGATGAATACAAGATTGTTCGAAAACAGATTTAGATGGGAGAAGGAATGAAGGAAAACATACATGGAGAGGAACTCCATTTAAAGAAAGATATTGTACCGGCGCTGCTAAACTGGTACGACTACAACGCAAGGATTCTACCTTGGCGAAGCGATCCTACTCCCTACCATGTGTGGGTGTCGGAGATTATGCTGCAGCAGACCAGGGTGGAAGCGGTAAAGCCTTACTATGACCGATTTATGGAGGAACTTCCTGATGTGAAGGCCTTGGCGGAAGTGGAAGACGATAAGCTGATGAAACTTTGGGAAGGCCTTGGATATTACAACCGAGCGAGAAATCTAAAAATAGCAGCCCAGACAGTGATGAAAGAGTATGGAGGCGAGATTCCTAGAAATTATGAGGCTCTGCTGGAACTAAAGGGAATCGGCGAGTATACAGCAGGAGCAATCGGCTCCATTGCCTGTGGCTTGGCTGTTCCGGCGGTGGACGGAAACGTTCTTCGAGTGGTGGCGAGATTACTGGCCAATGACGATGATATTTTAAAGGCTTCTACAAAAAAATGGATGACGAAGGAGATTGCAGCCATTATTCCGGAGGATCGTCCGGGAGATTTCAATCAGGCATTGATGGAGCTTGGGGCAACGGTTTGTTTGCCAAACGGGGCGCCTAGATGCGAACAATGTCCTTGGGATACGGTTTGTCAGGCATATAAGCGGGGGGAAGAGACGATGTATCCTTACAAACAGCCAAAGAAACCTCGAAAAATTGAAGAAAAAAATGTCTATTTATTGGAATATGACGGAAAATATGCCCTGAGAAAAAGACCGAATACAGGATTACTTTCTGGACTTTGGGAGTTTCCCACAGAAACTTGTGGACAAAATGGGGACAGTGTGGATAAAATTCAGGATAATATTCTGGAATTGTCTGAAAATGTGGATAAAATCGGAAGAGGAAAACATATTTTCAGTCATATTGAGTGGCATATGACAGGTTATCACATTTTATTAAAGAAGAAATGGGAGGAAGAAGGCCTGGTATGGGTATCTGAGGAGGAGATGAAGGAGGCGTATGCCATCCCATCAGCCTTTGAATTTATGAAAAAACATATTTTTATGATGCATTTGGGAGAATAGATAAAAAATAGAATGTTGGAGAAAAAATTATGATACATCAGTTTTCAAGAACAGAATTAATGTTGGGGCGGGAAGGTATGGAACGCCTTTACGGAGCCAGAGTTGCCATTTTTGGCATTGGCGGCGTGGGAGGACATTGCGTGGATGCTCTGGCGCGGAGTGGAATTGGAGAATTTGATCTGATTGACAACGATACAGTGGAACTTACCAACTTGAATCGTCAGTTGGTGGCAGATCATACTACCATTGGAAAATCCAAGGTGGAAGTGATGAAGGAGCGGATTTTGGCAATCAATCCAAAGGCAGTAATCCATGTGCATCAGTGCTTCTTTTTGCCGGAAAATGCAGACAGTTTCCCATTTGAGCAGTATGATTATGTGGTGGATGCGGTAGATACGGTGACTGCAAAAATTGAACTGATCCGAAAGGCGAAGGGTGCAGGGGTTCCTGTGATTAGCAGCATGGGAGCAGGAAATAAGATGGACCCCACAGCCTTTGAAGTGGCAGACATTTATAAGACCTCTGTGTGTCCCCTGGCGAAAGTGATGCGCCGAGAATTAAAAAAAAGAGGCATAACTGACTTAAAAGTAGTATACTCTAAGGAGGAGCCGGTTCCATCCAAGGAATATGATGAGGAAGGGAACTTGTTAGAGAGAGAAAAAAAGGGAACCGCCGGACGCATGGCGCCGGGAAGTATTTCCTTTGTGCCTTCCGTGGCAGGACTGATCCTGGCGGGGGAAGTCATTAAAGATCTCAGTGGATTTGTGAGATAATTTGTCCGATTTCAGAAGAAAGGGAAGGGACAAAAAATGATACAAAAGAAAGATAAGAGGGTGATACCGATGAAGTATGATTTTACAACGATTATTGATCGTCACGACAAAGATGCCATTGCGGTGGATTGGCCGCCTTTTGAGGGCGCCGAGGTACAGGAGGGATTTGATAAGATTCCTATGTGGGTGGCAGACATGAATTTTGCCACAGTGCCTACGGTGCAGGAAGAGATGCGAAAAAGAATCGACCACCCATGCTTTGGCTATTTTCCAGCCAAAGAGGAGTATTATGATTCCATTATTCAGTGGCAGGAAAAACGCCACGGCGTGACGGGGCTTACCAAGGAACATATCGGCTATGAAAATGGGGTACTGGGCGGTGCGGTGAGTACCTTAAATGCCCTTTGTTCCAGAGGAGATAAGGTATTGGTACATGCCCCAACCTACGTTGGATTTACAAGTATTTTAAAAAACAATGGCTATGATATTGTGCACAGTTATCTAAAAAAGGATGAGGATAATGTGTGGCGTATGGATTTTGAAGATATGGAAGCAAAACTGCGGGAGCAGCATATCCATATGGCAATTTTCTGTTCCCCTCACAACCCTTGCGGTCGTGTTTGGGAGAGATGGGAGATTGAGAAGGCCATGGAACTTTTCAAAAAATATGATGTACATGTAATCTCCGATGAGATTTGGTCTGACATTATTTTGGAAGGACATGAACATATTCCAACCCAGAGCATTTCTGAGGATGCAAAAAACAGAACAGTGGCTCTGTATGCTCCATCTAAGACCTTTAACTTGGCTGGATTGGTGGGAAGCTACCATATCATTTACAATGATTATTTGAGAGATCGGGTGAGAAAAGAGGCATCGCTGTCTCACTATAACAATGCCAATATTCTTTCCGTCTATGCGCTGATTGGTGCCTATCGTCCAGAAGGTTATGAATGGGCAGATGAGCTTTGTCAGGTACTTACCCAGAATGTCAATTATGCCTGTGATTTTATTAAAAATAATTTTGAAGGAGTGGAAGTTTCCAAGCCTCAGGGCACATATATGCTCTTTTTAGACTGTCAGAAATGGTGTGAAAAACATGGAAAGACCATGGAGGAACTGTTGAAGGCAGGAGCAGCGGTAGGTGTTATGTGGCAGGACGGAAGACCATTCCACGGTCCATGGGGCATTCGTGTCAATCTTGCGCTTCCGACTTCTAGAGTGGAAGAGGCCATGAGGAGATTAAAGGAATATGTATTTACAGAATAATTGGGGTGAATACCTAAATTGTGTGGGAGAACATATTTGGATCAGTCTTCTTGCTTTTTTGCTGGCGGCATTGATTGGAATTCCTGTGGGGTATTTTTGTGTTACCCATAAGAAGCTGGAACGGTATGTTACAGGATTTTTCCAGGTTCTTCGTATTATTCCCAGTGTTGCTATATTGATTTTACTGATTCCAATCCTGGGCGTGGGCATTAAGCCAGCTATGGTGGCCTTGGTGCTGCTTGCCATTCCGCCGGTGCTGATGAATACTGCTACAGGTTTTCAGGAAGTGCCGGATTTTATGCTGGAGACGGCACAGGGACTTGGCATGACGAAAAAACAGATTCTTTGGCAGGTAAAGGTGCCCCAAGCGCTTCCGATGATTTTTGCAGGACTAAAAATAGCTTTAGTGGAGATTATTGCCAGCGCAGCTATCGCCGCAAAGATTGGTGCAGGAGGTCTGGGCGGTATTATATTAACCGGATTAGGACTCAACCGCACAGATATGTTGTTGGTAGGCGGAATTTCTGTAGCAGTACTTTCCTTGCTTGCCTCTTTCCTTTTTGGAAGAGTGGAGAAGGTCATGATGAAGTACCGCTACCTATCATAAAAACTACAATTTTGAAAGGATGATTACGATGAAAAAAATGTGGAAAAAAGCAGTCGCTCTCTTGCTTTGTGTGGCGATGGCAGCTAGCTTTACCGCTTGTGGAAGCAAAGAGAAAACAGAAGATGGTGCAGAAAAGGCAAAGATTCGCGTAGGATCAAAAGATTTTACAGAAGGTCTTATTGTATCTGAACTCTATGCGTTGGCTTTGGAAGATGCAGGATTTGAGGTAGAGAGAGTATTTGATATTGCAGGCTCTCTGGTACACACTGCTATCACTAGCGATGAGATTGATATGTATCCGGAATATACAGGAACAGGACTTCTCACAATCCTTGGCATGGACATGATGACGGATCCACAGGAAGTGTACGATACCGTAAAGAAAGAATATGAAGATCAGTTTGGTATTACTTGGCTGGAACCTTCCAGCGCCAACGACGGCAGTGGACTTGCCATCCGCACCGATGTGGCAGAAAAATATGGCATCAAAACCATCTCTGATCTGCAAAAACATGCCACAGAGCTTCGTTTTGCATCCCAGGGAGAATTTGATGAACGAGAAGACGGCATTCCAGGATTGGAAAAATTATATGGTGAATTTAACTGGAAATCCAGCAAAGTATACGATGGTGGTCTCAAATACGAAGTACTGAGAAACGATGAGGGAGATGTTACGCCTGCTTATACTACCGATGCAGCCTTATCTGACAAAGAGATGTTTACATTATTGGAGGATGACAAGCAGTTTTGGCCTCCATACAATCTTTGTCCAATCGTAAAAGATGAAGTGTTAGAGGCAAATCCAGAGATGGTAGAGGCACTGAATAAAGTAAGTGCGGCCCTCACCACAGAAAATTTAACAGCCTTAAATGCAAAGGTTGATTTAGAGAAGGAAGAATACGAAGATGTTGCAGCAGAATTCTATGAAACCATCCAATAATGCCATCGAATTTCAAAATGTATGCAAAACCTTTCCGGGGGCTTCTCATCCAGCGGTGGATCATGTAAGTCTTTCTGTAAAAGAGGGGGAATTTATCACCATTTTGGGGTCTTCTGGATGCGGCAAGACCACACTTTTGAAACTGGTGAATCGTCTCTATGAGCCGGAAGAGGGAAAAATCCTTTTATTTGGACAGGATATTGCAAAACAAGATCCCGTGGAACTGCGCCGGGGAATCGGGTATGTTATTCAGCAGATTGGTCTTTTTCCCCATATGACCATAGAAGAAAATGTGGCGGTGGTGCCAAACCTTTTAAAATGGGAACCGGAACGGATAGAAAAGCGATGTGACGAGTTGCTTACCATGGTGGGACTTTCTCCAAAGGAATACAAAAAACGGTATCCATCTCAGCTTTCCGGCGGGCAGCAGCAAAGGGTAGGACTTGCCAGAGCCTTGGCGGTAGAACCAAGAATAATGCTTTTAGATGAACCTTTTGGAGCTTTGGATGCCATTACAAGAACAGGACTGCAGGAAGAACTTCGAAAACTTCACAAAGGACTGAAAAAGACCTTTTTATTTGTCACCCATGATATCAACGAGGCATTTTTGCTGGGAAATCGGGTAATCATTATGAATGAGGGAAAGGTTGTGCAGTTTGGTACTCCCGCAGAGATTGTAAAGACACCAGCAGATTCCTTTGTGGAGCAACTGATTCGTTCTGCTAGAGAGCAGGAAAAGCTGTGGGAGGCACTGGTATGATAGAATATTTTCTTCGACACTATGACAAGCTCTTTGGAGCCTTGTTGGAGCACTGTGAACTGGTACTGATTACCATGGTGTGTTCCTTGTTGGTGGCATCTGTTTTGACGGTTCTTGCCATTTATAGACCAAAGCTGGGAGAAAGTATGATCCAGGTCTTTTCGGTGCTGTATTCGGTGCCTAGTTTGGCCTTTTTGGCAATTCTTATTCCTTTTACGGGACTAGGAACCACCACGGCAGTGATTGTGATGACGGTCTATAACCAATATCTGCTTCTTCGAAATTTCCTGGCGGGGCTGATGGGGGTGGATTCTGGTGTCACAGAGGCTGCCACAGGCCTTGGTATGACGAAGATGCAGATTCTAACCAAAATTCAGATTCCGCTGGCAAAACGTTCCCTGGTGACAGGGGTGCAGCTTGCGGTGGTGTCCACTGTAGGAATTGGAACTATCGCTGCCATGATTAACGCGGGAGGACTGGGAACCATTCTTTTTGACGGGCTTCGTACATTAAATGTCAATAAGATTCTTTGGGGCACTATTTTTTCCGCGGGCTTGGCTCTTATTTTCAATGGACTTTTTCAGGCTTTGGAGAAAAGGCTATGATAACAGTTTGGCTATGCAAGTATGACACATCTGGCTCTCCTGTTTATCGCATGGCTGAAGTTTTTTACAAAAAAATAGAAAAAGGTGTTGACAACTATGCCGGGCGTGTGGTATATTACGGAAGTATTGACGTCCGAAGACAGCAGGTGCGTAAGCATAAATAGTTAATATGCCTGCCGAGGTAGTGATATTCATAATGAATAACCACGCTCTCTGTCGGAAGGCAGAGAGCTTTTTTAGTAATGAGAAGCGGACATGCTTCAGACATTATATATGCGAACAAGTTTCGCAGTCTGAGACGGCGGTACACTTATTAAAATAGGAGGTACACCAAAATGGCAAAAGTTGAATTAAAACAGCCTATCGTTGAAGCAATCAAAGAGCATCTTGATGGTGCGAAAGGTGTTGTTTTAGTTGATTATCGTGGTCTTACTGTAGAGCAGGACACAGAACTTCGTAGCGCGTTAAGAAAAGAAAACGTAATCTACAAAGTTTACAAAAACACAATGATCAAACGTGCTGTAGAAGGTACAGAATTCGAACCTTTAACAGTAGACTTAGAAGGACCTACAGCTATCGCAATTTCTAAAGAAGATGCAACAGCTCCTGGTCGTGTATTAGCAAAAGCTGCTAAAACAGCAAAAGCATTAGAAATCAAATCTGGTGTTGTTGAAGGCACATACTATGATGCAAAGGGAATGCAGGTTGTTGCTACAATCCCAGCCAGAGAGGAATTACTTTCCAAACTTCTTGGAAGCTTACAGTCCCCAATGGCAAACTTTGCTCGCGTAATCGATCAGATCGCTCAGAGCAAAGAAGCTTAATTAGATTAAGCATGAAAAGAATGGCAGCCTAAGTTGCCACAATTAATTTAAACAAAATTTTTAAATGGAGGAAATTTAAAATGACAATTCAGGAAATTATTGAAGTAATCAAAGGTTTATCCGTATTAGAATTAAACGATTTAGTAAAAGCATGTGAAGAAGAATTTGGTGTATCT
>CAYLUV010000058.1:0-12667 GCA_964386955.1 uncultured Lachnospiraceae bacterium | reverse complement strand
ATTATGAAGCACAGGAATGCGCAGAAGCATACAAAGAAGGCAAAACGATGCCCCCAGCCTGCGGTCATCTTTTTGCCTTCTTTGTATGCTACTGCCCATTCCTGTGCTTCATAATGTGCAGTCAAATCTCCTCCGAGACCAACTTCCACCATATCAGCAAATCCAATCTTTTTCATAGCAGTACGAATACTGGACATGGTGATATTATCTCCAAACTGACCTTCTAAGGCTGGGGCTACCATAGCCACTACCTTCTTACCTGCTTTCATATCATTGATAATGTCAACGATGGCTGTTTTAGAGCCAATGGCACCAAACGGACAGCTGTGGATACATGCGCCACACTGGATACATTTGCTCTCATCAATCACTGCCAGACCAGTCTCGTCATCCCATGTGATGGCATTTACTGGACAGCTTCTTCTACATGGACGCATCAGATCTGCAATAGCATTGTATGGACATGCCTGAGAACATTTTCCACACTCTTTACATTTTGCTGGATCAATGTAGGCTCTGTCTTTTCCCATAGTAATTGCCCCAAAATTACAGGAATTCTGACATGCCTTGCCCATACATTTCTGGCAGTTGTCTGTAACAACATAGCGAGAGATTGGACATCCCTCACAGGCAGCTGGAATCACCTGCACAATGTTCTTGCTCTCGGATGCTGCATCCGGATTTTTGCCCTCTGCCAATCGGATTCTCTGTCTCAATACTTCACGCTCTTTGTAAATACAGCAGCGGAACTGTGCCTGTGGTCCAGGAATCATCATATATGGAATCTGATCCTTCTTCTCCTCGTATGTCCCCTCATAAGCAAGCTTTGCCACATGGTATAACAGTTCATGTTTAATTTTTAAAATTGTTGCATCGTTTGTTACCATTTCGTAATCCTCCAAAGAATAAATATCGCATTAAATATATCTTCTAAATTCGACAATATTTTAACACTCTTACTTTCTTTACGCAAGTATGGGGTATGTACTTTTTTTAATACATACCCCAGTTATATCATTAATAATAGCGTATCGGACCTCCGCAGCACATGCCGCCGCTGCAGCATAGATTACAGGCCAGATTTAACAGACAAAGTTTCGTGCAGTATCCCATACCAGCTGTGGGGGATGTATAGGTGCCTTGTCTGGACTGATACCAGCCACCGCCCCCTTCCATCTGATTCACCAGCATCTGGTATTGCCAGTTGTCTGGTTCTAAAGCCGCCGCCTGTCTGGCATGTTCCAGCGCAATCATGGTATTTCCTACCCCTCGATTGGCAAGGGCACTGTAATAGTACCACCGAGCATTTCTGCTGCCAATCTGAGATAATATATTTAACGCCTCTTTGTAATAGCCGTTGTTGATATAATTTGCCGCCGCATTTAAATAATTGTCATCCTGCGCATTTCCCGTAGAACTCTGTCCACCAAAGCCTTGACCGCCAAATCCTCCGTAGCCGCCAAAACCGCCATATCCTTGCTGTCCATAGCCTTGGCCATAGCCACTTCCATAGGAATCTCCAGCATTTCCATTCATAATCTGCTCATAGGCCTGCTGAATTTCTTTAAATTTCGCCTCTGCCTGATCTTTGTTTGGATTATTGATATTAGCATCGGGATGATATTTTCTGCTCAGTGCCCGGTAAGCCTTTTTTATTTCTTCCTTGGAAGCATTTCTGGATACCCCCAGAACCTCATAAGGATCTCTCATTTTTGTCCTCCTGTTTCTCTCCTCGCTGTTTCTTTACCAGCTCAAATCTGGTCCAAACCCCCGAGTAGATTACGTTGTTTAGAATGTCCTCGTACCACAAGATGGGCAGCATATCGTAGGCCTTGGCACATTCTGCCATCATCATCCGAAGCATCTGTTCACATTTTTCATCAAAATCTGCCCTTCCATATTTGGGATGCCAACTTTCTTCTGGAAAGTTTAGGAAAAACGGATTGTAATTTCCTTTCTTCTCATCTTCCGGTGCATCCTCGTAAGCATCCATCAGATAAATAAATTTCCCCAGATAAAATCCCACCCGGTACAGATAAGTCTTCCACTCATCCTCCCGCCAGGCAAGAATTTCTCCCATAATCTCCCCAAACAAGGTAGCCATCTGGTCCGCATTGCAACTTTTTTCCTTTTCCTGCCGGGTAATTTCTTCCAAACCTTCCCAAATCACCTTACATTTTTCCGGATATTTTTGTTGAATTTTTTCCACCTTTTTCTTTAAAAGAGCGCCAAAGAGATACCGATCCGGCTTTTTTTCATCCTGCCAATCATCCACACATTTGTAGTAGGTAAGTACAATATTCATGTCCCCACAATAATCAGATATCTCATTTCTTCGCTCCAGATGTTTTTTCTTCGGATGCGCCAGACATCTCTCTTGTTTTAAGGTAGGTTCCACCTCATAAAGTGCCGTCAGAAGCATCACAAAAAATGTCATGTCATAACTTAAAGTAAGCTGGCATCTTTTACCGCCAGCTTCCTTCAGACTTCTGCACAACCCACAATAGTAGGAATGGTAGATGTCGTAATCTTTAAATTTCATTTCTCCTTGGTTAATCACCACATAACCAAACAATGTTGTATCCTCCCTTTAGCTTCGCTTCACAAAGGTTGTTCTGCATTTTGGACAACGAATTTCGATTTTTCCCTTTCCCTTTGGAATACGAATCTTTTGTCCACAACCCGGACATTTGTAAATGTGGTGGGTTTTTCTCTGCTGTGCATAGCTCTTCTGACGATAAAAATTGCCTTTGATTCGATTCACAAAGGACAGATATTTCTGATTTTCTGCCCATCGTTTGCTATAATTTTTGGAAAACATGCGATACATCACAAAAATCCAGCCAAGCCATCCAAGTCCTGTGCAAATTACATCCACCCAGCCCCTTGTAAAGATTGGAATAATAAATAAGAGCAGTACCAGATATATCAAGGCTCTTGACAGTTGATCCGCCCCATATCTTCCCTGCATAAATCTCTGTAGTCTTTGTTTCATTTCTTTTCCCCGCCTTTTCAATTTGTTTAATTTTAAAACGACATGAAAATAGTATAATGACGTTACTTTTAGAAGTCAACGAATAAACTGTGTCAAATCTGTGTTATTTCTGTGACTGCATATAAGAAAATGGTATTTTACCCTCTATTTTTCCTCTTTTCCCTGTGGAAATTGTGCTAAAAGAATAGCCCCAAACATAATGACACAACCAAAAAGTTCTCGTTCAGACAAGGTCTGATGGAGCAACAGCCAACCTGCCAAGACGGAGACACAGGATTCCAAGCTCATAATCAACGATGCCACCGTTGGGTTCATATCCTTTTGTCCAATGATCTGAAGAGTATATCCCACACCAGAGGATAAAATCCCCGCATAAAGGATTGGCATCTTTGCCTGAAAAATAGCTTTCCAGGATGGTTCCTCAAAAAGAAACATAAAAATACCAGATAGAATTCCACAGACAAAAAACTGAATACAGGATAACTTCACTCCATCTGTCTTGGGACTGAAATGGTCGATTACCAAAATATGAATAGCAAACAGCAGGGCACAGACCAATACATAGAGATCGCCCTTTCCAAGTTTCAAAGTCTCATTCATACAGAGAAGATACAGACCAGCCACCGCCAAGATTACCGAAATCCAGATAGTAAATCCCGTCTTTTTCCCTAAAAATATGCCTAAGATAGGCACCAACACAATATAGCAGGCCGTGATAAATCCCGCTTTTCCTACTGTAGTATAGTAAATACCAATCTGCTGCATATTGCTGGCAGCAAAGAGCACCATGCCGCAAAGAGTTCCTCCGAGAAACAGATTCTTTCTCTCCTCCCTGCTTTTTGGAAGAAGTCTGCCATCTCCCTCTCCACTCCATCTTCCCAGCAGAAAAATGCAGGGAATCAACACGGCACTGCCAATGATATTTCGAGTCGCAGTAAAGGTAAAGGGTCCCACATAGTCCATTCCCACACTCTGGGCCACAAATGCCGTTCCCCATATGGTTGCTGTCAAAAGTAACAACAGGGAATTTCTTATTTTTTTCTGTCTCATGCTAAGTCCCTTGCCACCTTCTTTAAATCTTCTCGGATAGAGATATGCTGTGGACAAGCCGCCTCACATTTTCCACACTGCTTACAGTTTACAGCCTGTTCAGATCCAAGGCCTGCGTAATGTCTCTTTCCGTTGCCATCCAAGTACATGCTGTCGTCATTCCAATATTTGAAATTAGCCGGAATATCTACTCCATGAGGACATGGCATACAGTATTCACAACCGGTACAGCGGCTTTTTTGTCTCTGTTTGATCAGACCTCTCACCTTCGCGATCACTGCCTTTTCCTCTTCGTTTAACGGACCAAAGCTGGTAAAGGTATGAATATTGTCTTTTACCTGTTCTTCATCGCTCATACCGCTTAAAATGACTTTCACTTCTGGATGATCTGCTACCCAGCGCATCGGCCAGGACGCATAGGACGCCTCTTCGTTGTATTCCTTAAAATATTTCTTAATATCTTCTGGTAGACGAAGGAGAGAACCGCCCCGCACTGGCTCCATCACAACCACTGGAATTCCCAGTTTACCTGCCAGCTGACAGCCCTTATCCCCAGCCTGATAATCAGTATCCATATAGTTATACTGAATCTGACAAAAATCCCACGGATAGCTTGTAAGAATCTGTTCAAATACATCGTAAGTATCATGGAAGGAGAATCCCAAATGACGAATGACGCCCTCCTCCTTATATTTCATCAGTTTCTCAAAAGCATGCATCTTTTCCATCCAAGCAAGCCGTTCTTTGTCCATGGCATGAACCAGATAAAAATCAATGTAATCTGTCTGGAGATTATCCAACTGTTCCTGCAGAATGCGGTCCACATCCTCCTCTGTTTTTACGCACCAAAGGGGAAGTTTTGTAGCAAAATAAAAGCTTTCTCTCTCATACTTTTTAAAATATTCCCCGATGAATTTCTCGCTGGTCTTGTTGATATAAGTATATGCGGTATCGTAGTAAGTTACCCCCTGTGCCATGGCGTAATCCAACATCTGCTCTGTCCGCTCCTTATCAATGGTGCCATCCTCCAAAAGCGGAAAACGCATACATCCAAATCCCAGCAATGATGGGGATACCTGTTCTTTTTCCCATGTTCTGTACTCCATACCTTTTCTCCTTCTTCTATCTTTTATTCTCCATGTTTATGTTCATGCTCATGTTCATGACAATGGCATTCTACTTCTTCCGGTGTTGGATCCAGTCCCCGGCATTTGCTGCAAGTTCCGTAATAAACAGTACGACTTTCATCCACCAAAAATCCATGTTCCTTCAGCATGTGAGAAGCCACATGATCCAGTTCATGGCAAGTAATGTGGTACAGCTTGCCGCAGGTCAGACATTTCAGATGATAGTGACATTTGCAATTTGTCATATCCTCCACATACTGATAGCATGCTTTTCTTCTGTCGTCTGTCTGGTATTTTCGCACCATCTCCTGTTTTTCTAGGAGATCCAGATAACGATATACCGTGGCCTTTCCCACTGGTGTTCCATTCTCCGTCAAATATTCTAAAATCATATCCGCAGAGACATGTTCTCCCTGACTTTGCTTCAAAAATTCTAAGATCAAATCTCTCTGTTTTGTATTGTAATTAGAAATTCTTGCCATTTATTTTCCAACAATCCTTCCTTCTATAATATGTATAAATGTTTTGTGTCAAAGCTCCTTTGTAACCTTATCAGCACTAATAAACCACCACCGGTGTTCCTGCTTCCACATTTTGGAACATATACTGCACTGCATAGTAAGGTGTATTGACACAGCCATGGGAGCCGCTCGTCTTATAAATGCTTCCTCCAAAGCTGCTTCGCCAACTGGCATCATGGATTCCGATCCCTTTCCACTCATAAAACGGCATCCAATAATCCACATGAGATGCATAATCGGCACCTGTCAAAGTGTAATCTCTCTGTTTGTAGGCAATGGCATACACTCCGGTAGGAGTTCCCCTGTTTTTGCTGGTATTTCCCGTCACCACAGAAGTGGAGATCATACATTCTCCATCCTTATAATACCACATGGTCTGAGCCGCAATACTGATGGCAATATATGTATTTCCCAAATCTTTTCCATCCTTGTCCCTTGGCAGTCCCTTGGAAAGATACAGTGGCGTGCGGTTCTCTGCCTTTCCCTTTTTAATCAGCTTGCAAAGTTCATCGGTCTCATCTTCCTGATTCAATCGCCATCCGTAGGTTCCACCGGAAACCTTGATCTTAGAACCACCTGGTGTAGTAAAATCACGACTGCTTCCCACTGTATTATATTTGTAAGCCATCTCCAGTAAAAATTCTCGCACCTTGGCACGTTCCACCGTCACCTTACAGTCGGAATCCACAGAAATCCAGTTGTGAATGCGCTCCACATCCACCACTTCCTCTGTGTAATCCATATCATAGGTGATTACAGTGCCGATGTATTTGTTCATGGTATCACAGGCTTCGATTACCTCTTTGTCATCCTTATACCATTTTGGTTCCTTGTAACAGCCCGCTTTGTCAATGTCTACTACTTTTTTTCCTTCTTTGATGGCCTCTTTTACTGTCGCAAGAAGTTTTTCTTCCACCACCTTGTTTCCCATAACCTCTTCCACAATCTCGTACTGTTTTGTGGTCTCATTGTAAGCGGGATATGCCCGGTGGGGTGATGTGACATTCTCTTTCTCAAAACAGGAAAGTCCCTTCACGGTTTCCTCCAGCTGCTTCTCGTCGTAGGAAAAAGAAGTATTCTCATAATCGTGTCTCCTCCAAATGGCAGAAAGCCACTGGTATCCCTTCTGTTCCTCTTTACAGCGATCCACATCGCCGTCATCCACAAACTGCATATTTAGCTGCTTGGCATCGATTACATCTTTACGAGCCTTTCGCTGTTTTAAAGTAATCTGATACTCTGCCACATACTGATTCATCATGGCCTTGGCTTCCTCCACCGTCTTCATCTGACAGCTCATGCCATTCAATTTCGTACCAAAGAAAAAATGAGAGGAAAAATATATGGTTCCACCAAGATAGATTACTACCAAAACAGCCGCCACCATAAGCCACTGCTTCCAGCTCATTTTTACTCTATGTTTCTTCTTCGTTTTCTTTTTTACCCCGCCATAGGGTTTCTTTTTATCTGTTTTTTTTCCTTCTGACATTTTTTTCATCCCCTAAAAAAGCATTTTTCCTAATCTTTTTAATCATATACTGGAAACAGAATTTCGTCAACATTTTACAGATTCGTGCAACACACAAATAGTAATCTTTCAGCCAGCCAAATACCCCACACTGTTACTACAAAAAAGCTCCATTCCTATGCCGTATTTCGCCAGGAATGGAGCAACAAACTTCCTTATTTTCTTTTTCTCTTTAATACGACCACTAAGCCTAAGAGTAACGTAACCGCTGGGAGAACCATCACTGTTCCCACCATCAATGCCTTCTGGGCAAAGGCCGTTACTGTGGCTGTGTTGGTGGACAGATTTTTCGCACGAACAGAAATCTTTTCCTCCTGCTGTACCAGATAATTGATACCATTTAAGAAGAAATCTGAGTTGGATCCGCTCACTGCCTCGTCAATCTCATTCAGTAAAACGTTGGACGAACCGAGAACCATCACTTTTCCACCATTTTCATCTTCCACCTGCAATGCCAGTTGGAATGGTCCATCGATGTCTCCCTTTTCTTTCTCCATCACCTGTCCGGAGAAATTCACTTTGGAGTAAGCACCGTCACTAGTAGTGAGAAGCTCTGTAATAGTGTAATCCTCCGTATCCTCGCCATGAGTAAATCCTTTGGATTCCGGCACAAAGACGTATCGGTTTGTCAGAGATTCCGTCACAGTAGAGGTTCCGATGCTTGGAAGAATCCAAACCGGATACTGCATATACATGCTGGTGTCCGCTTCCACAACCGTACCCTTTTCCATTGTAATACCGTAGTTTTTCAAAATGGACTTCAAGTTAGGCACCGCATCCACTGTGGCATTGGCGATATAGTAAAGTTTTCCTTCCCCTTTCAGATAGGTATTAATCTTTTTGGTTTCATCTTTGGAAAGATCCACAGAAGGCCCATTAATCAGAAGAATCGCACAATCTTCCGGCACTGATTCCTCTGTCAGAAGATTCAACTCCTTCACTTCAAAGTTATCTCCCTCCAAATATCCTTGCATGGTGGAGCTCAATTCCGCCTCATTGTGACCCATTAACGTATAAATCACCGGTGTGTAATCTGCAATAACATAGTTAATAGCCTCTGTCAGCACAGATTCCAGTTTCACAGACTCCGCAGAGTAGGAGTAGGTGGTGTAGTCAAAGGTATAGTTGATAAAATCAGCAGAAGAAAGATAGCGGCTTTTCTCTCCGCAAACAGCGATAATACTGCCCTCTTCCACTTCTTCGGAGCTATCACTCATGTAGTCCCTTGCAAAGTTTGGATAATTCTCCAAATCCTTATAGCTTACCTTAATGTGACTGGAAAGTTTCTTGTATTGATCCACAATCTTTTTGTAGACCGTATTAAATTCTGTCTGAGAAGCAATCACATACAAAGTCACATCCTTCTCATTTGCCTTAACGATTTTTTCTGTCTGCTCGGACAAGGTATACATCTGGTTTTCTGACACGTCATAGGACCAGTCAAATTTTGTCACCAGCACGTTGACCAAAATGGCAGCAATCAGTACAAGGACTGCCGCTGTCGCAGAAAATAATCCTTTTTTTCTATTTTTCTTATTCATGCTGCACCCCCTAATTCCAACGTCTCTTTTCTACAGTCCGTATACTTAAAAACATACAAACTACGATAAAAGAAAGATAATATATAATAGAGGAGGCATCAAAAATACCATTTACAAAGTTGTCATAGCGATCCAATATGGAAACCCAATCTACCATGCGGGCAATACCGTTATCAAAAAGATCTGCCTTGATAAACCAAGCTGCCACAAGGGCACCAATTCCTACCACACCGGAAGCTGCACCGATTACCACACTCTTTGTCTCATTGTAGAAGAAAAATGCCAGCCAAAGAATTGCCACTCCTAGAATCACAAAGGTGTATCTCGCTCTTCCCGGCGCATAATTTGCAATAGCTGGAAGCAGGAAACAAAGAAGGGTAACACCGAAGCTCACCGCTGCTGCTGCCACCTGACTGTCGCAACAACAGGAAATCAAAGTTCCCACTGCAAGGAAACTTGCTCCAAGAAGGAAAAAGCCAATAAAAGCAGTCAAAGTTGTCTTCCACACCATATCTCCAAAAAAGCTCAAGATTACCGCGTAGCCAAAGACTCCAAGAAGTCCCACCCCAAATACGAGAAGTACTGCCAAATATTTTCCTAAAATAATGGCACTAGAACGCACCGGTGCCGTAAGCAACAACTGATCTGTCTTTTGTTTCTTTTCATCTGTCATCAATCGCATGGTAAGCACTGGGACAATGGCAATAAACAGAATCGTAATGGAGCTTAACACATAACCTCCAAAATCCATGCGACCTCCTGCTAGACAGTACACCGTAAAATAAATACCTGCCACTGCCCAAAATACCGCTAAAAATAAATACCCTGTCATGGAGTGAAAATAAGATTTCAGCTCTTTTTCCATGATTGCTAACATCTATTCTACCTCCCTTGTGAGTTTTAAGAAAATTTCTTCCAATGATAAAGTTTCCTGTTCCATCTGTACTACAGGAAGTTTCTGATCTGCGAAGGCAAAGAACAGTTCGTCTCTTCGGTCTTCACCGGAGTCAGTTTTGGCATCCACTATAATCATGCCGTCCTTTTCCTCCACAGTATATCCAACGATATATGGACATTCTTTTAAAACTGCCTCCACCGCTTCTGTGGTGCCTTTTACTGTCATCTTCACTCTCGCCTTATCAGAGAAGTTCTCCGTGAGATTTTCTGTGGTATCCTCCGCCACAATTTTTCCATTGTCAATGATAATAATGTAATCACAGACTGCACTGACCTCAGATAAAATGTGGGAACTTAAAATAACCGTGTGATCTTTTCCCAGTTCCCGAATCAGTTCTCGAATCTCAATAATCTGATTTGGATCAAGTCCAACGGTAGGCTCATCCAAAATGAGGATTGGTGGATTACCGAGCAACGCCTGTGCCAAACCGACTCTCTGACGGTATCCCTTGGAGAGATTCTTAATCAAGCGCATAGACACATCTGTAATCTGTGCTGCCTCCATCACCCGAGTAATCTCTGTCTTTAATTCTGTCTTTTTTATTTTTTTCAGCTTTGCCGCAAAGGTAAGATACTCTTCCACTGTCATATCCACATAAAGAGGAGGAATCTCCGGAAGATATCCGATTTGTGCTTTGGCCTTCAAGGGCTCCTCTAAAATATCATATCCACCCACCAGAACCTCCCCATCTGTGGCTGAGATATAGCCTGTCAATATATTCATGGTAGTGGATTTTCCTGCACCGTTGGGTCCTAAAAGTCCCACGATTTGTCCCTGTTTTACATGAAGGGAAATGTCTTTCACCGCCTGGTGATTTCCATAATTTTTCACCAAATGATTTACTTTGATCATAAAATCCCATTCCTTTCTCAAATTTTAACCTTTGGACATTGTATGCACCAGATGTTTCCAATCTGTGAACATCTATGGATTTTCACATAAGTTTCACAGATTACCCATTTATCGTGTAAATCCCCGATATCGATTGACACATCCATAGAAATCTTGCTTTCGAAGCGCCGCAAAGGAGGTAGGTAAATGCTCGGTGCCGCAGATTGCCTCCATACCCTTTTTCTCATAGAGATTCCAGGTTTTTTCAATCTGTTCTTCCAGGGAAACCTTCTTTTTGTCTCGCTCCATCTGCTCCAGCATATATTTTAAGAGATAGGCAGCTGTAGTTGTCTGTTCATAGTCCATAAGCTGTTCTAATCCTCTCAGTTCCAGCGTCTCTTTTCCCACAGAAAAACTTTCCTTGCTGTACTGTTTTACTTTTAACTGTCCCTTTTTTCGGTCCAAAGGCTTAATAGATAAGAATCGCTCTTTTTTTCCAAGACCTTCCTCTGCTTCGTCCTGCTTCATCTCCAGCTTTTTCTCTTCTTCGCAGATTTCTCTCACTTTTTTGGTAATATCCAGTGCCTCGTAGCAATCCATCTGAATTACCTGATCTGCAATGGAAAAATATGCACCAGAACTTCCCGCCACTAAAATCGTAGAAATTCCATGTTTCTCATATAACTCTCTCGCCCGCATTAAAAATGGGGTAATTGGCTCTTTTTCCTTGGCAATTACCTTTGCCATCAGCTCATCCCGCACCATAAAATTGGTGGCTGAAGTGTCCTCGTCAATCAGCAAAAGTCCGGCGCCGCTTTGGATTGCCTCCGCCACATTGGCTGCTTGGGAAGTGGAACCACTGGCATCCTCCGTCCAAAAATGCTCCGTGTCTTTCTTATTTGGCAAATCTCGAATAAACATAGAAATATCCGTACCGGAAATTCCTCTTCCGTCCTCCGCTCTCACCTTAAATGCAGTTTCATTGGATACAATATATTCCCTTCCATCCCCTTTGATATGATGATAAATTCCCGTTTCTAATCCATTTAACAGAGTGGATTTTCCATGATAGCCGCCTCCCACGATTAAGGTAATTCCCTCCTTGATTGCCATACCGCTGATTTCACCCTTATGAGGCAGTTTTACCGTCACCCGCATAGACTCTGGCGCATAAAAAACCTTCGCCTCCTTCATCGGTTTATCAGAAACTCCACTTTTTCGTGGCAACACAGAGCCATTCGCCACAAAGGCCGCCCAATGATTTTCCCGACAAAGAGCATAGAGGGCACTCTGATCTTCGTACAACTCCAACGCTTCCCACACCTGTCTCTGATTCATGTTTTGAAATACCAAACTCTTCTCCACAATCTTAGGTAAAAATTCAAAGAAAATCTTAGAAAGCTCCACACTGTTGATGGTTCTTCCGTTGGCCGGAAATCCCACCTCAAAGCGTACCTTTCCACTTCCATCTTCCGCTAGGACACAGGAGCTTCTTTTTAGTACCTGCTGCCCACAGGTCGTCACTCCGATCAGACCACTCTTTCCAGAACCCTTTGCCTGAAAAGAAAAATGTCGAATCTCTTCCCCAAATTTTCGCAGACAAAGATCCGCCAGTGCCACTCTTCTGTCCTCATTTTTCACATACTCTTTTGGAATTCCGGTCTCTTTTCCTGTCAATGAAATGTGTAGACGAGATGGCGCCGCAAAAGGATCTCCCTGTACATGGTCAATGGTCAGCACATATCCCGGAAAGCGATAATCTCCCTTCAATCCTTTGTAGGCTGGATATGGTTTTCTATGAATTCTATTTAATTCTTCTTTTAACTCTCTGCTGGTTTTCATAACATATTCCTTTCTGTTTTCCTTCTTTAAAGAACTATTTTACCACGTTTTATCCACAAAAAAAGCACTCATTTTCAAAAGCCTCAATCACATCCCCTATCCTTTCATGCCGTTTTCTCCCAATGACTGTGCTAGAATCTACCATTGCCGCAAAAAATACTATATTTTATCCTTGCCAAAAGAAAGTTTTTCATGTAAAATGAATGTCTGCACGGGTCAATAGCTCAGCGGATAGAGCAGTGGTCTTCTAAACCACGTGTCGGCGGTTCGAGTC
>CAYLUV010000057.1:0-12772 GCA_964386955.1 uncultured Lachnospiraceae bacterium | reverse complement strand
AGGGAAATGATTTCCTATCATGGATTTCCGGAAGATGGAAAAGAATTGCTGGCAGATTTGATCGCCAATGATGTCTATCCCATTGTATACAAATATACCGATCAGAAGGAGACTTTTGTGTACTTGTCTTCAAAATGCAATCCTGCTATGGCGAAATTTATCGATACCAGAAAGGATGAGCGGGAAGTCATTACAGATCAGGTGGAGGAGCTTTTTACCGGAGATATTTTCCATTTTACCTGTATTGATGAAAAAGAAAAGTTGGAGCCAATGTATGAAAAATACAAGGACAAATACTACTGTGTTTTCTTTTTAGACATCTACATCAAGGAATATTGGCTGGAAATTATGCCAAAGGGGGTTTCTAAGGCAAAAGCCATCGAAGAATTGAAGGAATCCTTAGGTTGTGAGCGAGTGGTAGTATTTGGCGATGGAAAAAACGATATCGACATGTTTGCCCATGCGGATGAGGCATATGCCACAGAAAATGCAGTGGAGGAATTAAAGGAACATGCGACGGCAATTATCCCTGGAAACAATGAGGATGGCGTGGCAAAATGGTTGCAGGAGAATTTAGAATAGTTAGGATGAGGGAAGATGAAAAATTCAGATCGTTTTTTTGCAAACAGGGAATGTAAATATTATCCTTGTCATGAGGGCATAGAGGAGATGAACTGTATGTTTTGCTATTGCCCGATGTATCGGTTGGAAAACTGTCCGGGAAAACCGGAATATTTTGAGAAGGATGGAAGAAAGATTAAGGTGTGTACCAACTGCACGTTTCCACATAGACCAGAAAATTATGATATTGTGATGGAAGTTCTCAAGAATGATTTGTAAAAGTTTTACAGGCGTGATATAGTGGGAAAAGAAGTCTGTTTTTGAAAATAGGATAGAAAGGCTATAAACTATATGAAAAGAATATTACTGATGGTATTTCGAAACTTGTTTCGAATTCCATATCGATGGTGTAAATTGTGCTACATGGCATCCCATGTGGATCGATATACAGAGGAGGAACGCTTTCAGTTTTTAAAGGAAATCGTACAGATTGCAAACAGAGGAGGAAATGTAACCATTGAAGCCCACGGATTGGAGAACATTCCGGAGCAAAATGGTTATCTGATTTATCCGAATCACCAGGGTCTATATGATGCGTTGGCGTTGATTCATGTCTGTCCGAGACCAATTTCGGCGGTAATCAAGAAGGAAGCCACTACGATTCCTTTTATAAAACAATGTGTGGCCTGTCTGAATGCCTTTGGCATGGATCGGGAGGATTTGAGACAGTCCATGGAAGTGATTTTAAAGGTAATCAAAGAGGTAAAAAAAGGGCGTAACTACGTCATTTTCGCAGAGGGAACTCGTTCCAGAAGAGGAAATGAGCTGCTGGAATTTAAGGCAGGAAGTTTTAAACCGGCAGTAAAGACAAAATGTCCGATTCTTCCAGTGGCATTGATTGATTCCTTTAAACCTTTTGACACCAACAGCATTGCTCCCGTAACGGTACAGGTACATTTTCTGCCGCCGATGGAGTATGAGGAATATAAGGATATGAATACCGTGGAGATCGCTCAGGAGGTTAAAGGGCGTATTGAAGAAAAGATTGCATTGGAATTGCAAAAATAAAGGGAAAGAAGATAGAAGGAGCTAAGCAAGATGAAATTATTAGATAGAAATGCACCATGTTGGTGTGGATGCGGCAAAAAATATAAACAGTGTCATGCAAGATTTGATGAGAAGTTAAAAATGCTGGAGGAGGAAGGACATATCATTCCGCCAAGAGAGATTATTAAGACACCGGAACAGATTGAGAAGATTAAGGAAAGCTGTGCCATCAATATTGCGGTGCTTGACTATGTGGCGGAACACATTAAGGCGGGAATTTCTACCGGAGATATTGACCGTATGGTATACGAACAGACGACTCTTCGAGGCGGTGTTCCAGCACCCCTTGGTTACGAAGGATTTCCAAAGAGTGTATGTACTTCCATCAACAATGAGGTTTGCCATGGAATCCCAGACGATGAGATTATTTTACAGGATGGAGATATTATCAATGTAGATGTTTCTACCATCTATCATGGCTATTTTTCTGATTCTTCCAGAATGTTTTGTATCGGAGATGTGCCGGAGGAGATGAAGAAACTGGTGGATGTGACAAAGGAATGTGTGGAAAAAGGACTGGAACAGGTAAAACCTTGGGCTACTCTTGGTGATATGGGAGAAGCGGTACACAATCATGCTAAGGCACACGGCTATACCGTAGTGCCAGATATTGGCGGACACGGTGTGGGACTGGAATTCCACGAGGAACCATATGTAAGCTATGTTACCACAAAGGGAACGGAGATGGTGATGGCACCAGGCATGATATTTACCATTGAACCTATGGTGAATATGGGATGCGATGAAGTGTTTGTGGACGATGAAAATGGCTGGACTGTGTATACAGAGGACGATATGCCGTCTGCACAGTGGGAGATTATGGTGTTAGTGACAGAGGACGGCCATGAGGTTCTTTGCTGGTAGTGAAATAGAGATGGAAGAAAGGTTATAGTATGGATAACAAGAATAAATTCTTAAAAGATCTGGAAACATTGATGCAGATCGCAAAAACCAATGGAAATACCATTACAAAAGAAGAAATCAAAGATTATTTTTCTGAACTCTGTCCGGAAGAAAGTCAGAGAGCATTGATCTATCGTTATATGGTGGATAATGGCATTAAGATTCCAGGTTATGAGATTTGGGAAGAAGAACCGATCCGTGAGGAAGAATATCAGGAAAAGGACGAGGTGGAAAGCGCCATTGTCTCTATCTATATGAAGGAACTAAAGGGGAAACAAGCTCTTTCTGAAGAACAGGAACAGCTGGTAGCCAGAAAGATGCTGGCAGGGGATGCAGAAGCCAGAGAACTGTTGATTGAATCCAATTTAAACCTGGTAACAGAGATTGCAAAGGAATATAGAAAGACTAGCCTTCCCATGGGAGATTTAATTCAGGAAGGAAATATAGGGCTTTTGATGGGCGTGGCAAGTTATGAACTTTCCACAGGCGTTGGTTTCCGAAACTTTATTACAGAAGCCATCCATCAGGCCATTCGAGATGCTTTAGCAGAGGATGACAAGGAGCTTATTTCTGCCAAAAAGATGGCAGATCGCGCCAACAAGCTGTCCGATCTCTCCGCAGAGATGGCAGAAGAACTGGAGCGAGAGGCAACACCGGAGGAATTGGCTCAGCGCATGGGAATCACAGAAGAGGAAGTAAGAGATATTATGAAAGTATCTCTGGATGCAGTAAATGTACTTGAATCAGGACGCTCATAAATACAGAAAATAGTGTACAGGATAGCCTTACGAGGGGAGGGGTTCCATGGAAATTCGTAAAATGCAGGAAAACTGGGAATGTCAGTATCTTAGTCCCTATGCATCCCTTAGTATTAATTCAAAGGGAAGAAAGCAGGGAGCGGAGGAATGTGATGTAAGAACCTGCTATCAAAGAGACCGGGATCGAATCATTCATTCCAAGGCTTTTCGAAGAATGAAGGATAAAACCCAGGTGTTTTTGTCTCCGGAGGGGGATCATTATCGAACCAGATTAACTCATACCCTGGAGGTATCTCAGATTTCCAGAACTTGTGCAAGGGCTTTGCAGCTCAATGAGCATTTGACGGAGGCCATTGCCTGTGGTCATGATCTTGGGCACACTCCTTTTGGCCATGCGGGCGAGAAAGAATTGGATCGTTTATCCTCAAAAGGATTTGAACATTCTGCCCAAAGTCTAAGAGTAGTGGATGTGGTGGAAAAGAAGGGAAAGGGATTAAACCTTACCTGGGAAGTGCGAAACGGTATTATTAATCATCAGACAGAGGGAAATCCTGCTACATTGGAGGGGAAAATCGTACGAATTTGCGATAAGATTGCCTATGTAAATCACGACATCGATGATGCCATTCGGGCAAGGCTTTTGCGGGAAGAAGAACTGCCAAAGGAACATTGTGATTTGCTGGGGCATAGCGTGCGGGAACGCTTAAATACTATGATTCACGATTTGATCATACAGAGCATGGGCAACAATGATATCGTTATGTCCACGGAAGTTTCTGGCGCCCTTATGGGGCTTCGTTCCTTTATGTTTGAAAACGTCTACCAGAATCCATTGGCGGTTTCTGAGGAGAAAAAGGCAAGAAATGTAGTGGCAGCTCTTTTTGAATTTTATATGGAGCATCCGGAGACAATGCCAGAGGAATATCTTGCCATTGCCGACCGAGATGGCAAAGAGATGGCAGTTTGTGATTATATTGCTGGGATGACAGATCGATACGCAGTCATGAAATTTCAGGAACTGTTTCAACCGAAGTTTTGGAGTTTATAAGTACATAGAAGAGCTCATTTTAAGATAAGAAAATTTTATAAAAGAGAAAGTCAAAAAATCCTTTTGCAAATTTAAAAAAAGTAAAAGGATTTTTGCATTTTATGTAGAATAATATAAATAAGGGGATAACTATGCCTATTTGAGGCGAGTGGAACCGGCGGCTATGATAGAGCAGACAGAATTTTGGAAAGGCAAGGTGGAACATGAGATACTCAGATGAATTAATAGAAGAAGTTCGCTCCCGAAGCGACATAGTAGATTTGATTTCCACACACGTGCCTTTGAAGAAAAAAGGTAGCTCTTATTTTGGAAACTGCCCTTTCCACAATGAAAAGACCCCTTCTTTTTCTGTCAGCAGAGAGAAACAGATGTACTACTGTTTTGGCTGTGGGGCAGGAGGAAATATTTTCACATTTCTGATGGAGTATGAAAATTATACCTTTACAGAGGCTATGGAACATTTGGCAGAGCGTGCTGGGGTGGAGCTTCCAAAGCAGGAACTCACGGGAAAGGCAAAGGAGGAGATGGATGCGAAAGCACTTCTTCGTGCCATGAATAAGGCAGCAGGCGGATATTTTTATTATCTCCTTCGCAGTAAACGAGGAGAGCGAGGAATGGAATATTTCAGAAACCGCGGTCTCACGGATGAAACCATGCAGAAGTTTGGTCTGGGATTTGCGGACATTTACAAGGACGGGCTGTATCAATACCTGAAATCTAAGGGATTTCGGGATAGTGATTTAAAGGATTCTGGACTTGTTACCATCGAGGAGCGAGGCGCATATGATAAGTTTTTTAACAGGGTTATCTTTCCCATTGTGGATGTGAATAATCGGGTTATTGGATTTGGCGGACGAGTGCTCGGAGATGGTATGCCGAAATATCTAAATTCCAAGGAGACAATTCTCTTTGATAAGAGCCGCAATCTTTACGGTCTCAATTTTGCAAGGAGTGCAAGAAAGCCTTATATGATTCTTTGTGAAGGATATCTGGATGTGATTTCCATGCACCAGGCAGGATTTACCAACGCAGTGGCATCTCTTGGAACAGCATTTACTACATCTCACGGTGTATTGCTTCGAAGATATACCAGCGAGGTGGTGCTTTCCTTTGACAGCGATGGTGCAGGAGTGAAGGCGGCGCTTCGAGCCATTCCGATTTTGAAGGACGCAGGATTGTCTGTGCGGGTACTGAACTTAAAACCCTACAAGGATCCGGATGAATTCATTAAGAATTTGGGGGCGCAGGAGCTGGAGAAAAGACTACAGGAGGCAAAGCCAAGCATGATGTTTGAGATCGAAGTGCTGGCATCCTCGTACAATCAGGCAGATCCAGAGAGCAGAACCACATTTCAGAAGGAATTGGCAAAAAAATTGGCCACCATTCCAGAGGTATTGGAAAGAAATAACTACATTGATGCAGCGGCGAACCAGTATTTTATCAGTCCGAAGGAACTGGGCAAGCTGGTGGAACGCTATGGAACCATGACAGGTTATGAGAAAAAACAAAAAGAGGAAGAACCTGTCGTCAGAGAACAAAAAAAGAAGGATAGAGAGGATGCCAAGAAACAACCCCAGAAGTTGTTGTTAACCTGGTATGTGAACAAGCCGGAGCTTTTCGATAAGCTAAAGGATTATATTGGACCGGACGATTTTGTAGAGCCGCTGTTTCATTCGGTGGCACTGATGATGTTCGATCAGTATAGCAGAGAGGGAAAGGTAACACCGGCAAGGATTATCAGCCAGTTTCAGGATGCAGGGGAACAGGCAGAGGTAGCTTCTTTGTTCAATGCAAGATTGAAGTTTGCACCACAGCCGAAAGACAACGAAAAAGTGGTGACGGAGATCGTAAAGAAAGTAAAGAGCAATAGCATCGAGATAGAGATGAGTCGCTCTACAGATATTATGAAGTGGCAGGAATTAATACAGAAAAAGGCAGAATTACAGAAGCTGCATATTCTTTTGTAATTTGGTTAATATGGTAATAGGGATTACTGATTTTAGGGCTATATACAGCCAATGGTAACAACTGTCGGAGCAATCTGACAGATTACATAGATAGAGAAAGGGCATAGGAAGGTCGAACATGGAAGATAAGAAGAACTTAGATGAAGCAATGCAGAGCTTTAATGAGAAGTTAAAACAACTGCTTGAGACAGCAAAGAAAAAGAAAAATGTATTAGAATATAAGGAAATCAATCAGTTTTTCAAGGATATGGAATTGTCCACAGAAAAGATTGAATTAATCTATGAATATTTAGAGCAGAATGGGGTAGATATTCTCACTATTCCAGAGGAAGGCGAGGATGATCTGGAACCTGCAGATATCGATGAGATTGAAGGGGAAGAGATTGATATTGATGCCGAGATGACTTCCGCTTTAGAGGGCGTTAGCATCGAAGACCCGGTTCGTATGTATTTAAAAGAGATTGGTAAAGTACCTCTTTTAAGTGCAGATGAAGAGATTGAACTGGCACAGAAGATGGAAGCTGGCGGTCCAGAGGGAGAGATGGCAAAGAAGAAATTGGCGGAAGCCAACTTACGACTGGTAGTTAGTATCGCAAAGAGATATGTAGGTCGTGGTATGCTGTTTCTTGACTTAATTCAGGAAGGTAACTTAGGTCTTATTAAAGCGGTAGAAAAATTCGATTACCACAAAGGATATAAATTCAGTACTTATGCTACTTGGTGGATTCGTCAGGCAATCACAAGAGCTATTGCAGATCAGGCTAGAACCATTCGTATTCCGGTTCATATGGTAGAAACCATTAACAAGCTGATTCGTGTTTCCAGACAGCTTCTTCAGGAATTGGGAAGAGAACCACTTCCAGAGGAAATTGCTGCAGAAATGAATATGCCAGTGGAAAGAGTTCGTGAAATCTTAAAGATTTCTCAGGAACCGGTTTCCTTAGAAACACCAATCGGTGAGGAGGAAGACAGCCATTTAGGTGACTTTATTCAGGATGATAACGTACCAGTACCAGCGGAAGCTGCAGCATTTACGCTGTTAAAAGAACAGTTGGTAGAAGTTCTTGGTACATTGACAGATAGAGAGCAGAAGGTTCTTTGCCTGCGTTTCGGTCTGGAAGATGGACGAGCAAGAACACTGGAAGAGGTTGGAAAGGAATTTAATGTAACGAGAGAGCGTATTCGTCAGATTGAGGCAAAGGCACTTCGCAAGTTAAGACATCCTAGCCGTAGCCGTAAATTAAAGGATTTCCTTGACTAGGAAGGGGATTGTGATGGAATTATCCAAGAGATTGAGTGCCGTAGCCGGCGAAGTGACCAGAGGAAATGTTCTGGCGGATGTGGGGACGGACCATGGATACATACCAATCTATCTTCTGGAAAAAGGAATCGTTCCAAGAGCCATTGCCATGGATGTAAATCAGGGACCTTTAGATCGTGCTAAGGAACATATGGAAGAACATGGTTTGGAAGATGTGATGGAGACAAGGCTCAGCAATGGTCTTGAAAGATTGGAAGCCAAAGAAGCAGACTCCATCGTGATTGCAGGCATGGGTGGTGCCTTGATGGCAGATATTTTGGACAGAGGACAGCATGTGATTGGGGCTGGAAAGGAACTGATTTTACAGCCTCAGTCAGAAATTTTTAAGGTGCGCCATTTCCTACATGAGCATGGCTACCGGATTGAGAAGGAGATTATTTTACAGGAAGAGGGAAAATACTACTTTATTTTGAAGGCTTTGCCGGGAGAAGAGCATTTTCCAGAAGAATATCTCTATGAATACGGGGAGTATCTTTTGAAAAATAAGGATACGATTATGTTGGAATATCTGAAAAAAGAAATCGATAAATATCAAGCTATCTGGGAAAATCTAAAAGAAAAGGACTCTCAAGCTGCTATCGAAAGAAGAAAGCAGATGAAAGAGCACATTTTAAACTTGGAGAAGGCATATCATTATGGAAGGTAGAGAGATTATAACAATGTTGGAGGAGCTTGCTCCTCCTTCTTACGCTTTTGAGTGGGATAATCCCGGTCTCGTATGCGGAAGAAAAACAAAAGAAGTGAAAAAAATTATGGTGGCATTGGATGCCACAAACACAGTGATTGAGCGAGCCGTGGTGGAACAGGTGGATTTGATCGTCACTCATCACCCAATGATCTTTTCTGGTATCAAAAAGGTAAATGATGATAGCTTTTTGGGAGAAAAGATATTGACTCTGGTGGAACATGGTATCGGTTGTTTTGCGATGCATACCAACTATGATATTGCCGGAGGAATGGCGGAGATCTGCGGAGAAAAGATGCAGCTTTTACAGCCAGTTCCTCTGGAGGAAACCCACGAGATGGAAGGGCGTCCTGTTGGTATCGGTCAGGTTGGATATTTGCCAAAAAACATGACGGTAAAGGAATGTGCCTGCCAAGTAAAGGAGGTCTTTGGACTTTCTGATGTGTTAGTATTTGGAGATTTGGACCGAGAAGTTTCTTATGTGGGCATCTCGCCGGGATCTGGACGAAGCATGTTGAAGGAAGCTAAGAAAAAAGGGGTAGATGTGCTTATCACAGGAGATATCGGTCACCATGAAGGATTGGACAGCATGGACATGGGGTTTGCGGTTATTGAAGCGGGACACTATGGATTGGAACAGGTATTTATCCAGCATGTGACAGACTATTTGATGGAAAAAACAGAAGGCGTGGAAGTGATTCCATGCAGAGAAGGCGTGCCTTATCAGGTAATATAGAAGATGAGAGGGGAAGAGATGTTTAGTCTTTTCCCTTTATCATACAACTCAGAAAATGAGATGTGGGAGGTGTTTCTATGATAGAGGTTAGAATCAATGGGGAAAAACAGCAGGTGGCAGAGGGCACAACCTTGGCACAGCTTGCCAAAGAACAGCAGGTTTCTGAGAAGGCGCCTGCGGTGCTTGCGGTGGTGAATGGAAAATTAAAAGAGTTGTTCCATGAGGGAAGGGAACAGGATGAGATTTCTTTTATTACCACAGAAGATGCCAGTGGATTTTTGACCTTCCGACGAAGTATGTGTATGGTGATGCTGAAGGCGTTTCACGATGTGATGGGAGAGCTGGCTGATAAAGAAAGGGACGGAAATGTCCTTCCACAGCATGGTTATAAGATTGAAATCTGTCATACCATCGGAAGCAGTCTTTACTGTGAGTATGAGAGTGAGACCGTGCCGCTGACAAAAGAGCTTTTAGCGAAGGTGACAGCACATATGAAGGAGCTCATTCAGCGGGATATTCCTTTTACGAAAAAAACGATTCCTGTCAGAGAGGCAGAGCAATTTTTCAAGCAGTATGGCAACAAGGATGTGGCGAGATTGGTGCGTTATCGAATGAATTCCCATATGAATACATATATGCTGGAAGAGTATGCAGATTATTTCTATGGTTATATGGTACCTTCCACTGGATATCTGGGTGAGTTTTCTTTGGAGGCATATGGACATGGCTTTGTGTTGAATCTGCCTGCTAAGAATGACATTACCAAGTTAAATATCTTCACCCCACGTCCGAAATTTTTTGAGATATTGGAGCAATCCAAGGAATGGGGAAAGACCATGCAGGTATCCTCTGTGGCAGATCTCAATGAAAAGATTGCCCAGGGAAAAATGCAGGACCTCATTTTAGTGCAAGAAGCTCTGATGGAGAAACGGATTGGAGAAATCGCAGACCGTATTGTGGAAGAAGGAAAAAAAGTGGTGTTGATTGCGGGACCTTCCTCCTCCGGAAAGACATCTTTTTCCCACCGACTGTCTATTCAGCTTATGGCACTGGGATTGGAACCATTTCCAATTCCAATGGACGATTATTTTGTCAACCGTGAGTTCACACCGGTGGATGAAAAAACAGGAAAATATGACTTTGAATCCATCAAAGCGGTGGATACAGAGCAATTCAATAAGGATATCAATGATTTACTGGAAGGAAAAGAGGTGGCGATGCCAACCTTTAACTTTGTGACAGGGCAGAGGGAATATAAGGGTAATACACTGCAGATGGGACCAAATAGTGTTCTCGTAATCGAAGGAATCCATGGACTAAATGAGATTTCCACCAAGGACATTCCGGCCCATGACAAATTTAAAATCTATATCAGCGCCCTTACCACCTTAAATGTGGATGCACACAACCGCATTTCCACCAGTGATGGAAGACTTTTGCGCAGAATGGTGCGAGATGTGGTGCATCGCGGCACTTCTCCAGCAAAAACTTTGGATATGTGGCAGTCTGTGCGGGCGGGAGAGGAGAAAAACATTTTCCCATATCAGGAGGAAGCGGATGTGATGTTCAATTCATCCCTAATCTATGAGATTAGCATCCTAAAACAGTATGTACAGCCACTGTTATTCCAGATTGATCCACACACTGAGGAAGGGCGGGAGGCAAAAAGATTGCTGAAATTCTTGTCCTATTTCCTTGGGGTAGACAGCAAGAGTGTTCCAAATAATTCTATTCTCAGAGAGTTTATTGGAGGAAGTTGTTTCTTTTGATTGACTTTAAAAATTAACTTTGTTACAATACAGATTGCGAGTCCGACAAATGATCGCGCCCATGCAGACGAAAGGGTATGGGTGAGGAAAGTCCGGGCTTCACAGGGCAGGATGCCGGATAACGTCCGGTGGAGGCGACTCCAAGGAAAGTGCAACAGAAATATACCGCCAGATGATGTAATTCATTTGGTAAGGGTGGAAGGGTGCGGTAAGAGCGCACCGGTTTCCTGGTAACAGGAAGCGTCCTATGTAAACCCCATCCGAAGCAAGGCCGGATAGGAGAGCATAACTTGGCCCGAGTTTCTCCAGGTTGGCCGCTAAAGCCTGTTGGCAACAGCAGGAAGAGATAGATGATCATTCGCGACATAACCCGGCTTATCGTCAGGCTCGCATTATTCAGACAGAGAAGAAGAAGCATGAAGAGAAGGTTTCATTGCTTCTTTTTGTGTATATAGGTGCTTTAAGCATTTGACTTTACCAAACAAGAGATATTCACAGGAGGAATTCATGAGTTACGCAGATACATTATTTATTAATATGTGTAAAGATATTTTAGAAAATGGTACAGATACAAAGGGAGAGAAAGTACGTCCTGTGTGGGCGGATGGAGAAAAGGCTTACACTATCAAGAAATTTGGTGTGGAAAACCGCTATGATCTTTCTAAAGAATTTCCAGCCATCACATTGAGAAAAACCTACATCAAATCCGCCATCGATGAACTTTTATGGATTTGGCAGAAAAAATCCAACAATGTAAAAGACTTAAAGAGCCATATCTGGGATGAGTGGGCAGATGAGGACGGTTCCATCGGAAAAGCATACGGTTATCAGCTTGGGGTAAAACACCAGTACAAGGAAGGCATGATGGATCAGGTAGACCGCGTGCTTTATGATCTGAAACATAATCCATACAGTAGAAGAATTATGACAAACATTTATGTGCATCAGGATTTACATGAGATGAACCTCTATCCATGTGCTTACAGCATGACATTTAATGTGACAAAGGATGAAACAGACGACAAATTAGTATTAAATGCTGTGTTAAATCAGCGTTCTCAGGATGTCCTTACAGCAAACAACTGGAATGTAGTGCAGTATGCTGCGCTGGTACACATGTTTGCACAGGTAAGTGATATGAAGGTGGGAGAATTGGTTCATGTGATTACAGATGCACACATTTACGATAGACACGTGCCAATTATCAAGGAATTGATCGAGAGACCAACCTATCCAGCACCAATCTTTAAGATAAATCCAGAAGTGAAGAATTTCTATGATTTTACACTGGACGATTTTACCATTGAAAATTATGAGGCAGGTCCACAGGTAAAGGATATTCCAGTGGCAATATAAGAGATATAGGAAAGATTACAGAGAAAACGATTGATAGAAGGAGACATACCATGATTGCAGTAGTAGCAGCAGATAAAAATTGGTCCATTGGATATAAGGGAGATTTGCTTGTAAGAATTCCTAATGACATGAAGTTTTTCCGCACATTGACCACCGGAAATGTAATCGTAATGGGAAGAAAGACACTGGAGAGCTTTCCAAATGCACAGCCTCTTCCAAATCGTGTCAACATCGTTATGACAAAAAATCCGAATTACAATCCAAAGGGATGTGTGGTGGTTCATTCACAGGAAGAGCTGATGGAGGAACTGAAAAATTATCCAGATCAGCAGATTTTCCTGATTGGAGGTTCCAGCATTTACAAACAGCTTTTACCTCTCTGTGAGGAAGCTTACGTAACAAGAATCGATTATGCTTATCAGGCAGATTGCGCTTTCCCAAATCTGGACGAGATGGAAGAGTGGGAACTCTATGAGGAGGGCGAAGAACAGACCTTCTTCAGCATTGAGTACTATTTTAATAAGTACAGAAGAAAATAAAAATAGAAGCACAGAATGGCGG
>CAYLUV010000056.1:0-12805 GCA_964386955.1 uncultured Lachnospiraceae bacterium | reverse complement strand
TCTTGATGCAATCCGTAAAACAAGTGTAACTTCCGGAGAAGCCGGTGGTATTACACAGCATATCGGTGCTTACACTGTAAATGCTGGTGGAGAAAAGATCACTTTCTTAGATACTCCAGGTCATGAAGCATTTACTTCCATGCGTATGCGTGGTGCACAGTCTACAGATATTGCCATTCTTGTTGTTGCAGCGGATGACGGTGTTATGCCTCAGACAGTGGAAGCCATCAACCATGCAAAAGCTGCCGGCGTAGAAATTATCGTTGCAGTAAACAAGATTGATAAAGAAAGTGCCAACGTAGAGCGTGTAAAACAGGAATTAATGGAATACGAACTGGTTGCAGAAGACTGGGGCGGAAGCACAGTATTTGTACCAGTATCTGCTCGTACAAAAGAAGGCATCGACACTCTTCTTGAGATGGTTATCTTAACAGCAGAAATGATGGAACTGAAAGCAAATCCAAACAGAAATGCCCGCGGTATCGTAATCGAGGCAGAGCTTGACAAAGGACGCGGTCCAGTTGCTACTGTTCTGGTACAGAAAGGTACATTACGAGTTGGTGATTCTATCGTAGCTGGAAATGCTTACGGTAAGGTTCGTGCCATGATCGACGATAAGGGAAGAAAGATTAAAGAAGCTGGTCCATCTACTCCAGTAGAGATCTTAGGTCTCAACGAAGTACCATTTGCAGGAGAAATTGCTCTTTCAACGGATACCGATAAAGAAGCACGTATGATTGCAGACACCTTCAACGCACAGGGACGTGAGAAAATGTTGGCAGATACCAAACAGAAGATGTCTCTGGATGATCTGTTCGATCAGATTCAGGCTGGTAATGTAAAAGAACTGAACATTATCGTAAAAGCAGACGTACAGGGTTCTGTAGAGGCAGTAAAACAGTCCTTAGTAAAACTTTCCAATGAAGAAGTTGCAGTTAAGGTAATTCATGGCGGTGTAGGTGCCATCAATGAATCTGACGTTATCTTAGCATCTGCATCCAATGCCATCATCATCGGATTTAACGTAAGACCGGACAACACAGCAAAAGCAACTGCAGAGAGCGAAAAAGTAGATTTAAGACTCTACCGCGTTATCTACAATGCTATCGAAGATATCCAGGCTGCTATGAAGGGTATGTTAGATCCTGTATTCGAAGAAAAAGTACAGGGACACGCAGAAGTACGTCAGACATACCGCGCATCTGGTGTTGGTACAATTGCCGGAAGTTATGTAACAGATGGTATTATCACAAGAAACTCTCAGGTACGTATCGTACGTGATGGTATCGTTGTATATGATGGAACTCTTGCATCTTTAAGACGTTTCAAGGATGACGTAAAAGAAGTAAAAACAGGCTTCGAATGTGGTATCGTATTTGAGCGTTACAATGACGTAAAAGAAGGCGATCAGGTAGAAGCATACATTATGCAGGAGATTCCTAGATAAATAAGGAGATTAACATGCGTAAACACAGTATTAAAAATACAAGAATTAATGCGGAAGTTCAGAAAGAACTTTCCCGCATTATCTCTCAGGAGATCAAAGATCCAAGAATCCACCCTGTTACTTCTGTAGTAGCCTGTGAAGTGGCACCTGATCTTAAGACCTGCAAGGCTTATATCAGTGTTTTTGGCACAGAAGAACAGAGAGAGAACACAAGACTTGGCTTAAACAGTGCAGCGGGCTATATCCGCAAGGAACTGGCTCGTTCTGTAAACCTTAGAAATACACCTGAGATCACATTTATTATGGATCAGTCTATCGAATATGGTGTAACCATGTCCAAAAAGATTGACAGCCTCGTATATTCTGAGGATGAGGAATAAAAAATGAACTATTCATTCATAAAGGCCATAGAGGGCGCCGCACGAATTGGCATCTCCGGACATAGACGTCCGGACGGTGACTGTGTGGGTGCCTGTCTTGGTTTATATAACTATATTCGAGATGTTTACCCGGAGAAGGCAGTGACCGTCTACCTGGAGCATATCAAACATGAATTTCGCTTTTTAAAAGGAGCGGATGCCATCAACCACAGCTTTACAGATCAGAAAGGTCATGATCTTTTTATTGTACTGGACTGTGGCGACGAAGAGCGATTGGGAGACTATGCCATTTATCTAAAAAAAGCAAAGAAGATCTTTTGTGTGGATCATCACATCAGCAACCAGGGATTTGGAGATGACTATATCGTTGTTCCAGAGGCAAGTTCTACCTGTGAGATTTTGTTCGAACAGTTTGATTACGATAAAATCAGTAAGGATTGTGCGGAAGCACTCTATATGGGAATCGTTCACGATACGGGAGTATTTAAACACACCAATACTTCCAGAAAGACCATGCACATTGCGGGAGATTTGATCGATAAGGGACTGAATACATCCCACATTATAGATGACACTTTTTACCGCAAATCTTACGCCCAGAATCAGATTTTGGGAAGAGCTTTGATGGAGAGTACCCTTTTGTTGAAAGGCAAACTAATCTATTCCGTTGTGACAAAAGAAATGTTAAAATTTTACGGACTGACGGGAGCCGATTTAGATGGCATCATTGATAACCTTCGCATGACAGAGGGCGTCGAATGTGCCATTTTGATGTATGAGATTGGCATTGACAAGTATAAAATCAGCCTCCGCTCCAACGATTACGTAAATGTCAGTGAGGTTGCGGCATCCTTTGGAGGCGGCGGACATGTGAAAGCATCCGGTTGCACCATGACCGGTTTAGCTAACAAAATCTTAGAACAGCTCATTGCGCCTATCAAAGAACAGATGATTCAGAGCAATTGCTTAGAAATTGAGGAAGTATAATGGACGGAATTTTAAATATCTACAAAGAAGCCGGCTGGACGTCCCATGATGTGGTGGCTAAGCTGCGAGGCATTCTCAGAACCCGCAAAATTGGCCATACAGGCACTTTGGATCCGGATGCTGTTGGAGTATTGCCTGTTTGTATCGGAAGAGCTACAAAGGCTTGTGACATGCTGACAGACAAGAGTAAGGTGTATGAGGCGGTTCTTCGTCTTGGCATTACAACGGATACGGAGGATATGTCCGGCAAAATACTTTCTGAGAGTGAAGTTTTGGCTACTTCCGAGGAAGTAGAAAAGGTAGTAGAATCTTTTCTAGGAGACTATGAACAGATACCGCCGATGTATTCTGCCATAAAGGTAAATGGAAAGAAATTGTATGAATTGGCGAGAGAGGGACAGGTAGTAGAACGAAAGCCGCGTCCAGTCACCATCTACCAGCTAGAAATTCTGGAGATGGATCTGCCGAGAGTTCGCATCCGTATTTCCTGCAGTAAAGGAACTTACATCCGCAGTCTTTGCCGAGACATTGGCGAAAAACTTGGTTGCGGCGGATGTATGGAACATTTGGTACGCACTCGCGTAGGAGAATTTACTTTAGAACACGCCATTACTCTGACGGAAGCGGAAGCCCTTGCAAAAGAACAGCAGATTGCAGATAAAATAAAACCGGTAGATGAACTATTTTACGAATATCCGAAGATATGCATTACCAATGAGATGGATGACAGATTAGCACACAATGGAAACCCATTGTCTCTTAAAAATCTTTCTTTCGATTCAAAAAATCGAAAGGATGGACAGTGGGTTCGTCTCTATGATCTGGAAGAACATTTCATCGGTATCTATCAATATAGCAGCGAAAAGAGAAAAATCACCCCTGTCAAAATGTTTTTGGCTTAAAACAGCGGTGAAAAGAGGCAAATTATGGACTACATTGCTAACACAACAGAATTTCAACTGAATAATACAGCCGTTGCCCTTGGCAAATTTGAAGGTTTGCATCGCGGACATAACCTTTTATTTCAGGAATTGTATAAATACCACGAAAAAGGATTAAAAAGCGTCGTATTTACCTTTGATATGTCACCAAAGGCCATCATAGACCATGAATATACCAAATCCTTATACACAAAGGAGGAACGCCGACTGATTTTATCAAATACGCCACTGGATTATTTGATAGAGCATCCTTTTACACCGGAATTCTCAAGACTTCGTCCAGATGAATTTGTGTCAGAGATATTGGTAAAAAAATGTGGTGCAAAAGTGATTGTCATCGGAGAAGATTGTCATTTTGGATACAAGCGCTCCGGAAATGCAGATTTGTTGCGAGAATTGGCACCAAAACTTGGCTACAAGCTGGTTGTGATTCCAAAACTTCAAGAGGAAGGGGAGGATGTCAGTAGCTCTCGCATTCGAAAGTGCATTGCAGAAGGTCAGATGGAAGAAGCGAATATGCTTCTGGGAGAACCACCATACACTATCTTTGGTGAAGTAGTACATGGAAAAAAACTGGGTTCTACCGTATTGAATATGCCAACGGCAAATCAGGCACCACCTGTCAGCAAATATCTTCCTCCTAATGGGGTGTATGTATCCTGTATCCTCATTCATGGTAAAAAATACTATGGAATCAGCAATATCGGCGTGAAACCGACAGTGGACGATCACATAGAAAAAGGTGTGGAGACCTACATTTTCGATTTTAACGAAGATATTTACGGTACGGTAGTGGAAGTATCCCTCCTTCATTTTGTTCGACCAGAACAGAAATTTGCATCTTTCGAGGAATTGAAAGAACAGATGTACAAAGATGCTGATTACGGCAGATGGTATGCCAGTCAAATTGACCAGAATTTTTCGTACTAATTGTTTGATTTTACAAAAAACTTCTATGTTTTCACAAAAATCTTGTGTACTTTTTCTAAAAAATAGTTTATAATAAGAGTAATAAAAATTCACTTATGAAGTGTGACATAGAAGGGGGTAACAATTATGAAGACAATTATTACCATCGGACGACAGTATGGAAGTGGCGGAAGAGAGATCGGCCAGAAATTAGCTAAGATTTATGGCATTCCATATTACGACAAAGAATTGTTAAAGATTGCAGCAAAAGAGAGCGGTTTGTGCGAAGAACTCTTTGAGAATTTTGATGAGAAACCTACAACCAGTTTTCTTTATTCTCTTGTTATGGATCCTTACGCACTGGGATACAATGCAAACTCTTTTGAATTGCCTTTGAATCACAAAGTATTCCTTGCAGCATTTGATGCCATCAAATCAGTGGCAGATAAGGGACCTTGTGTGATCGTAGGAAGATGCGCCGATTACGCCCTTGCAGATTACGACAATGTGATCAACGTATTTATCAGCGGTGACACAGAACCTAAGTTAGAACGTATCGTAAAAGAATACGATGTGCCTGCAGATAAGGCAAAGGATATTATGGTAAAGAAAGACAAACAGCGTTCCAGCTACTATAATTACTATACGAGTAAGAAATGGGGCGATTTAAAGAGTTATGATCTTGTCATCAACTCCAGTCTTTTTGGTATTGACGGCACCGTGGAATTGATTCAGAAAGCCATCGAAGCAAAAGAAGCAAAATAATTGCTTACATACATGAATTTAAAAGGGAGTCCTATGGAGGGCTCCCTTTTAAATAATAGAAAAGAATAAAGCAAAACCCCATGATAAAAAAGTAAAATCATGGGGTTTTCTTTGTGATATAAAAAAATCGCCTCACCACGTCGTAAAACTCGTATTTTACGACGTGGTGTCTATCTCTTCCGGCAACCGCTCTTCCCTAAGTCTCAGGGCTTTTGCGGCCTTTCGTTTGTTGGCATCCTTCATACCTGCATAATGTTTTCTTGTGGTATTTACATCTTTATGTCCTAATGTATCAGCTACCAGATAAATATCTCCCGTTTCCTGATACAGATTGGTGCCAAAGGTACTTCGAAGTTTGTGGGGAGTAATTTTCTTTAAGGTTGTCACATTGGAAGTATATTTTTTTACCATACGTTCCACGGCCCGCACAGACATGCGCATATTCTTTAGTGAGATAAATAAAGCCTCCTGATGGCCTTCCAAAGGATTCTTAAAGTCTCGATCATTTTCTAAGTAGTCCATCAGTGCATCCGCCACCTCGTCACCAAAATAGACCAAATCTTCATTTCCACCTTTTCGAACAATGCGACAGGAATAATCTTCAAAATTTACATCGGTAATGTTAAGTCCTACGCACTCGCTGACACGAATTCCAGTCCCCAAAAGAAGGGTTAAAATAGCGATGTCTCGATATCGGGTTTTTTGATAAGATTCTAGTTGTTTCTTTGTAAGGTGGGCACCACCTTCCACCTGATCTAAAAGCTCCGCCACCTCATTGGGCTCCAGCCGGATAATATTGTGTTCCTTGATTTTTGGCACATCCACCTGACGGGCTGGATTGGTTCGTAAAACTTTCCTTTTTAAGAAATAATCATAAAAGGTTCTAAGACAAGATAATTTTCTCGAACGTCCCTCTGGACTGTTGGTATACTCCTTCCCATCTCGCACATAGTACTGCAAATAGGACAAATATTCCTCAATATCCATAGGTGTGATCAAATCCATGTCCTGAATCTCAATCTTTCGAAGCTCCTTGCTTTTAAAATAGGAATTATGCTCCTGCAAAAAATGGAAGAAATTTGTCAGATCATAGGCATAATTCATTCTTGTACTGGTACTCTTTCGAGCCTCTAATGCCAAAAAGTATTCTCTACAAAAGCCAGGGAGCTCACTAAGTAGCTCCCTAATCTTTTCTATATTTTTTAAATCCTGTTGATGTCTATAATTGTTGGATTTCATCGGTTATCCTTACCTCTTTTAACTGTCATATTTTATTGTAGATACGCAATCCCAGATTTCCTTACCTAATGACACAAATGTTACTCTCCTAGTTTAACACAAGTTTTAGGTTGGCAATAGCCTTGGATAAATATTTTTTTCTACTGGTAGAAAAAATCTTGCTGGAAAATTTGATATTGCTTGAGGTGTCAAAGTATTCGTAGCTAAAGAAGGCAAAGCCCTTTACTTTTCCAGATTTTCTGGCATATTCGACCTGTTTCGTCAGCAAATTACTATCTTGCTGCCACTCTTTCCAATCGGAATAGGCACTTGATTTTGCCATACCTACTTTGTAAACGCCGATTCCAATGTGTAAGTCTACAATACCAGCTGAATTTAATTTTACCCAGCGATCCAGCACTTTGTCATAGGCCGCTGATTTGTGGGTAAAACCCCAATAAATCTGAGGCATAATGTAATCCACATAACCTGCTTGACTTAACCAAGTATCAATGTCCACGTAGTAGGATGTGTTGCTCTTTAAGTTATCAATATTTCCTGCCGGACTAATGCCAAATTTCACGTTTGGTTTGATGCTCTTCACTGCTTGATATACACCAGATACCAGTTGATTTACATTGTCCCGCCTCCAATTATAAATACTTTTGTATGACTTCCCTGCAGAGACTCTTGCCTTTTTGTATGCATTGTATTCAGTGGCATCAAAGGCTGTTTTTACATTGCTGGAGGTAAAAGATGGATAAAAATAATCATCAAAATGAATACCATCCACATCATATTTCTTTACAATTTCCTTCACGCCATTGATGATCAACTCTCTCACTTCCGGCTTAGATGGATTATAATAGAGTTTTCCGCCAAAGGAAAGGACATTTCGATTCTGATTGCTGGAATTATGCCATTTTACAGCTGGATTATCCGATGCCAGCTTGGAATAGCTTGTATCAAAGGACACACGATACGGATTCAACCACGCATGAAATTCCAGATTTCTCTTATGCGCCTCAGAAATCATAATAGGCAGTGGATCAAATCCTGGATTTTTCCCCTGTTTTCCTGAAATATATTTGGACCAAGGAAAATATTCAGAATCATACAAAGCATCGCCAAAAGGTCTCACATGAACAATGACTGCATTCATACGATTGGAAACGCAGTTGTCGTAGAGATGTCCAATAAATTCCCGAAAAGATTTTTGGTTCTGCGCATAACTGTCCAGATATGCTTGGAATTCGATATAAGAAATCCACATAGCACGAAGTTCCCCGCTTTTTGTGGATTCCGTTGGCTTTGACGTCTCTGGTACTTGAGTGGTATCCTCTGGTTTGGTGGAATTGGTGCTGTTTCCCTTGCTCTTTGACAGTTTCACAATTCCTGTAGTAGATGAATAAGTGTATTGAAATCCTAGATACTTGGCAATAGGTTTCACCGGAACTAGGATACGTTTTTTTTCACCGGATTTATAGGTAATCATTTTTGGCGCAACAGCAAGTTTCTTTTTCACGCCGTCCACATAGATGGTTTTGGAATTAACCTGAAATTTTACCTGATGCCCATTTGCTTTTAACAGGACAGTTTTTGTCTTTGCGGTGTAATTCTTTGTGCCTTTTATGCCACTCTTCACAAAAGTTTCGTAGTATGGCGCCATAATATACTTACTCCACACAAAAGGCTGTGTATTGGTTAAAGATACATTCTTTCCATTGTATTGGATACTTCTCTTCTTCCCAGTGTATGTTTTCTTCTTTCCGTTATAGGTATACTGAAAACGTACTGTCGCTGCTTCTACCTGGTTTGCTGGTTGCACATCTGAGGCGAAAAACAGAACTGCAAATAAAAGAAATATACCTAACCACAAAGATGTAAAAGGATGTTTTTTATATTGTTTTGTCATTGGAATCCTCTCTTCTATTTTATCGTTCTAAGTAATCCGGGTAATCGTACTGGAAGGTAGCTGTTGCTCCGTATAAATACTTATATGTCTTTAAATATACCCCATTTTTCTCTGCATAACCTGGATCAGTAGCATACTGATGCCACAAATAAGTTTCACTTGGGTTAAAACGGAATTTAAAGAATGTATTTTGCTGATACGTTGCATGGTGAATATAGTTATCGCTGATATACTTTGCTCCACCCTCGATTGCCTTTGGAATGGTCGTCCAACCATTATAATAAGCATAAGAAAATCCGCAAAGCTGTGCAGCGTCATCGTATGCCTTAATACCAAACAGATTATAGGCAGTTACTTTTTTATCCAATTTCACTGTCTTATAGACATATTTTCCATTCTTATCTTTTATCTTCTCAAAGCCTGTCACTTCTTTTTTGCTATTATAGATTGGAACCGCCACCTCGTCACTGGTGATACCCGTTGCTAAGGTACTAGTACCCCATCCTGTTTCGTGGATACATTGCATAGCGAAGGCAACGGGATCGATGGCATATTTTTTTGCAGCATTGTCAATGGCTTTTGCCTGTCCTTTCAAAATGCCCACCTTTCCCTTTGCATTTCCTGCAATCAGATTATTCAGTGCATCGGTATCCATGTCTCGATACACATCCAATCTCAAATATTTGAAATAATCTGTGGTATCGTTATCTTTGTTGAGATATTTTTTAAAATTGTTCAATGTCACTTCTTTTTTCTTGCTGTCTGAAAGTAGTCCATATTCCAAAGAAGCATATTGATCCAGGGTAAAATTATATTTTGTATAGCTTACTTCCGGCACATTACTCGGATAAATCTTCTGCGCTGGTTTTAAAGTAATTTTGCCACCGGAAACACTGTAAGAAAGATTAAAAAGATCACTGATATATTCTGCAGAAACCATCACATAGGTTGTCTTATTCTTTTTTAAGTAGATACGTCTGCATTTATATGGCATAGTCTTTGTGTTTCCATTTACCACTGCTGTCTTGCTGTCTGCAGTAATCACCACATTGTCTGTTCCATCTGTCAGGGTAACTTTCTTTGATTTATAAGAATAGGATACCCCTAATTTATATTTGGAATTACAGGTGGCGTTGGCAGGAATATACCAAGTTCCATCTATCTTTAACGCTGGCATAGCTGTATTAACTTTTGTAGTATTCACATAGACGGAACCCTGTGTTCCCGTATAGGTGTGATAGCTTCCATCATATTTGATAGATAACCCAACGGGAGCTGTCTCAGTTTTAGAAGCAATAGATATCACTCTGTTGTTGCTGTCCCACGAGTAAGTCAATCCTAAATATTCACACACTTTTCTGGAAGGCACCAAAATGCGTGTTTTCTTAGAGGATATATAGGTAATCATCCTTGGTGCAACTGGAAGCGTCACCTTTGCTCCATTTACATATGCTGTCTTTTTCCCTAACGTCATTTTAATCTTGTTACTGTTGTAGGTTAAGATCAAAGTCTTTGTTTTGCTATTGTAACTTTTCTTCATCTTAGGACCGCCCTTTACCAGGGTCTCATAATATGGCACCATAGCAACGTCATTGATTAAAATAGCTGGAGTTGTTGTAAGAGAAATTTTTTTATTATTATATTTTACCGTAGGCTGAATGCCCTTATAGGTTATTTTCTTACCATTGTATTTATATTTAAAAGATGCTGCATTTGCCTTTACTGGTACAAGAGCGAGTAAAAAACATAAGAGCAATGTGAGAAAGAATCCGGTCTTTTGTATTTTTTTCATGTTGTATCCCTTTCATCTGACGAAATCCGTTATCGTTTTGTTGGATAGGTGGTAGAAGCCTCCACCACGGCATTATAAATAGCAGTTCCGTAGTTTTTAAGATTTGCTGCCATCTGTTTTGCTTCTGTTTGATTTGATATAAAGCCTATCTCTGTCAACGTTGCTGGACCATTGTTATAGTTTAAAACAGCCAAACCATTCTTCAAACGAGTACACCGCTCCTTCAGGCCACGATTTTTAAGTCCAGTAGAAGCCAGCACATGTTTGTGAGTAATGGATGCTAATTGATAACAAGAAAGTCCTGCAGCAGATACTTTGTTACGATCTGGGTTATACAAGGTTTCTGTTCCAGTTGCAGTCACTGAATCAGCGGAATTGATATGTACGCTGATAAATAAATCCGCTTCCACACCATTGGCCAACTCGTAACGTGCAGAGAGACTTGGATACACGTCTGTCGTTCTGGTGTAGTACACTTTATAATCACTGTTGTTGTCAAAAAAAACCTTTGCTGCCAGGACAATTCCCAAGGTAAAATCTTTCTCGCGATATCCGTGTCCAGTTGCCCCAGAGTCCGAACCACCGTGTCCTGCATCCAGTACAATCACATTTTTAAAGACTTCCGTTGGCTTTCCATTCATAATATAAATATATTGATTATCTTCTTTTACACGAAATCCATTGATAACGGTTGTGGTAAATGTAAGATTTGTTTTTCCAGTACCACTGCTATAGGATGTGCTCATGGTAACATCAGAAGGTAAAACAGGACTGTTTTCTCTATAAAAAGCAGTTTGATCTCCTGGCATAGTAATAATCATCTTTTTATTATTGTAATCGTCAGTGCAAGTGATGGATCCTATGGAAACCGCTGCTGGTCTTGCCAGCGTTATCGTGGCTCTAAAGTTATCACTGGAATCATCATTACCTGCTGAATTACCCGGTGCAGTTTCTGTTGTATCCTTTAATTTTTTTGAAATATGAGAAATTCCGTCACTGTAATAGTATTCCAAACCCAATGCCTGACAGATAAATTCTCCCGGAATCATAACATAATTACTACCGCTGGAAACCAGTGTAATCAAACGGGTAGCTACCGGCATCGTTTTGTTGGTTCCATTTACCGTTGCTGTTTTGGAGTTTACCTTTGTAGTAATTGTAATATTATCTTTCTTTAATGTTACAGTATTATTCTTGTATGAGTAGGAAACTCCAAGGCCATAGGCCGCATTAAAGGTTGCCTTCGCAGGAATCAACGCACTGTTTTCCTCCAATATACCAGGCATATCAGAACTTACCATCTTACCAGACGCCTGTACGGAAACTTTCGTTCTGGTGTAAGCGGTATAGGCACCTTTATACTTGATAGAAAAACCAGATGTAAAATCCATGGTTTTTGTACTGCTTGCATAGCTGTAGGAAAGACCTAAGAGCGCTGCCACAGGTTTGGCAGGAATATATATATAGGAAGTCCCCTTTTTGCTAAATTTAATGGACATCGGTGCCTTTGCCAAGGTAACTGCTTTCCCATTCAAGGTAGCTTTCTTGGAATTTATCTTCATCACAAGAATGTTCTTATTGCCATCTAATGTATTGGCAATGGTCAGCGTCTTTTTAGAGGATACATACTTAGAAGTAAGCTTTGGTCCATTAGTTACCCATGCATTTTTATAAGGAATATAATTATATCCGCTGATCAATAGCGCTGGTGTCGCAGAAAGATCGATGCCTGCTCCGCTGTAAGACACATTTCTTCGGTTTACCTTATACTTTTTTTGTCCCTTATAGTAATAACTTGGTGATGTAATAGAATCCGGAATAGATGTATTATTTGACGAAATAACAACAGTTGAGGACGCACTATTCCACATATAATTCAATCCAAAAAGCTCCGCAATTTTTCTAGAAGGAACCAAAATTCTAGTAATCCCTGTAGACTGATATTTCACACTGACTGGTGCCATTGGAAGGGTTATCGTCGTTCCATTAAAAATGGCAGTATTCTTTCCCACTGTCATAGTTAAAGTGTCTGCATTGTAGGTTAGGGTAAGTTTTTTGGATGATTTTATATAAGAACGTTTCATCTTAAGCTTACTGGTTACAAATGTCTCATAATATGGCAACATAGCATAACCCGCAGCTCCCATCAAGATTCCTGGAGATTTATTGATCGATTTATTTGTTCCATTTACCTGAATCTTAATCTGTTTACCGGTATAGGTAACAACACGCCCATCATACTTTAGTCGAAGAGATGCAGCTTGTACTGGCATACTCACATTCCCAAATAACAGTGCAACTATCAATAACATAGAAACTATTTTCTTTTTCATATTAAACTCCTAATTCTATATCTGCAAAATAGCAAATATACTTTATCTTTATATATTAATAAAAGTTCAAGCCAGCACGAATAAAATGCCGGAATTTATATCAAAATCTATATCAAGT